>CANDFN010000066.1 GCA_947384015.1 uncultured Clostridia bacterium
GTTCTGCCGTTATGCGAGGGTCTAAATTCCTTACAGCACCAGCCACTCCATTACGTGGATTTTTTAATGGAATTTCTGCCGTTTTGTTATACTCTTCAAAAGCAGAATTCGTCATCATACATTCGCCTTGCACTATAACTCTACCTTTAAAAGGAATAGTTAACGGCACACTTTTTATAGTTTTTACTTGTGCAGTAATATCTTCCCCTATACTGCCATTACCACGAGTGGTTGCATTTTTATATCTACCATTTTCATACTCTATTACAACTTTTAAACCGTCATATTTATATTCCAACGAAAAAGTTAGATTACGTCCAGTAACCTTTTTCATATCTGCAATCCAAGAAGATAGGTCTGCAAAATCTTTAACTTTATTTAAACTAAATAAAGGCACTTTATGTTTACGCTTTTTAAACTCTGGCAAAACATAATCGCCAACTCTACCTGTTGGAGAGTTAGGCAAACTATAACCTAGTTCTTTTTCTAGGTCCACCAGTTCATAATAAAGATCATCATACTCTTTATCTGAAATTGTTGGATTATCGTAAACATAATAATTTTTATTGTGTTTATTTACCTCTTCAGTTAAAAAGCGTAAACGTTCTTCCTTTGTCATCCTAATCCTTAAATTCTATAGGTGCATATTCTAATGAAAGCATTTTTTCGCCAACAGAATCAAACTTAATTTTAACACAATGATTACTGCTGTTCGGTGTAAATTCTGTTATTACGCCATCCCCAAATTTAGGGTGAGCTACTTTTGCACCAACTTTGATTTTAGAAGGATCAAAAGCCTTTTTCTCTACTGTATTTTTATTAAATGTATAATTAAATGTTTTATTTGTGCCTGTTTGTAACTTGTTCATATCTACTCCTTTATTATAATAATTACTATATGATGAGTTGTTTAAGTTTACCCTATCTTTAACCAAATCCAACTCATACAAAAATCTTGATTTTGGGCTATATTCTGTTTTTCCATACATAAAACGTGAAGAACTACTTGTTAACACCAACTGACGTTTTGCCCTTGTTACTGCAACATACATTAGTCTTCTTTCTTCTTCCAAATCATCATTATCATCGCGTGAGATTGGAAAAATCTTTTCTTCGCAACCCACAACATAAACGGTATCAAACTCTAGCCCTTTTGCACCATGGACAGTTGCTATAACAACACCCTTGCCATCGTCTGAATCCATGCTGCTAGATAATGTTACCGATTGTAAATAATCTATAATTGTTGCATCTTGATTATTCTCTTCATATTCTTTAACCGAATTGGCAAGTTGGTTAATGTTTAAATAATGCTCATAATCATCTTCATTATTCAAATCGTAAGAATTTAAAATGCCTGTGCGAGATAACATATATGTAAAAAAGTCATACATCTGAGAGTTTGCCATTTGATTTTCTAAATCTATAAATAATTCTTTAAGTTCTAGCAATTTTGTTTTTAATGCATTTGGCAAAACTTGATGTTCACAATCCATTACAATTGCTTTTAATGATGTTTGATTAACTTTTGCCAGTTCTACCAATTTATTTATGCTGGTATCTCCTATTCCTCGTTTAGGGAAATTTATAATACGCGCAAAACTCACATCGTCTGTTGGGTTTACCATTGCAGTTAAATAAGCCAACACATTTTTTATTTCTGCACGTTCAAAAAACTTAAAACCATTATACATTATGTGAGGTATATTGTATGTCAAAAGTTTTTCTTCAAACGACCTAGACAACGCGTTTAAACGCATTAAAATTGCAATTTCATTATAAGGAATACCTTCTGCATGCTTTGATATAATTGAACGCACAACATAGTCTGCTTCCTCAGTTTCGTTATACGCTGGATAGTAAACAACATCCGCACCCTCATCATTAGAAGTAAATAGTTGCTTGTCCATACGATTATGGTTGTTTACAATAATCTTGTTTGCACGTTCTAATATATTTTTAGTGCTACGATAATTTTCTTCTAACTTAAAAACATGGGCGTTTGGATAATCCTTTAAAAAAGCAAACATATTACCGGCACTTGCTCCGCGCCAGCCATATATTGATTGATCTTCATCACCTACAATTAATAAGTTTTGAGTTTTGCTTGCAAGCAATTTTACCAAATCATATTGTAGCTGATTTGTATCTTGAAACTCATCCACACTAAAATATGTATACTTATTTTGAACGCTTGTTAAAACATCTTTATTGGTTTTTAATAAAGTATAAAAGTTTAAAAGTAAATCGTCAAAATCCATTGCATTGTTTTTTATTAAAGCGTCCTGATAAGACAAATAAAAGTTTTTAAAATCGTTGCTCAAACTTCTGTTTAAACTTAAATATCTATCTATATCCATATTTTCATTTTTTACATAAGATATTGCATTTTTAAATTTACTTTTTATATCTTCGTCAGATATATTCATTGTTTTAAATATATCTCTAAAAAGTTTGTTTGTGTCGGTCTCACTATAAATTGTAAAATTATCTTTATAACCTGGTATAAAACTACAATAAGTTCTTAACATCCTTGCACAGAAACTATGTATTGTGCACACGGTAACTAAATCTCCGTTAGGGGCAAGTTTATGCACTCTGTCTTTCATCTCCCCTGCCGCTTTATTTGTAAAAGTTATTGCAAGTATATTTTGTGCTGGAACACCACATTCTGTAATTAAGTATGCAATGCGGTGTGTTAATAGCCTTGTTTTGCCACTGCCAGCACCAGCACTAACTAAAACTGGCCCTTCTGTGCAGACACATGCTTCGTATTGTTGTTCATTTAATAAATTTTTGTAGTCCATGCTTAAATTATACCAAATTTTTGTTTAAATTGTCCAACCTTTTATAAGTTTTATTTAAACAATTTTATAAGAACCTTTATTTTAACAATTAAAAAAGGAAAGCGAATTAATCGTTTAAAAAATAAACAAGATTCGCAATCCTTAATAAAAAACATCAGCTTATGCCGATGCTTAATAACGACTGCGTTTCATCGCGCGTTTACGTGCTGCTTTTTGTTTTTCTTTTTTGCGAACACTTGGCTTTTTATATTCAATTTTCTTTTTTAAATCTCCAATAATACCGTCTTTTTGGCATTTACGTTTAAAGCGTTTTAATGCGCTTTCAAGAGATTCATTTTCTCCACAACGAACTGTAGTCAACTTTTATCACCCACTTTTATTTATAAATTACTTATTTATTTTAACTAAATAAAATGCTATTGTCAAGAGTTTTTAGTAAATTTATTTTATTTTTGCCTTCATCCCGTCTTTATAAGGCTTAATTAAGTTTACGTTTACAATTTCACCCACCTTATGTTCACCTTCTATATAAGTGTAAATATAATTTTCGGTATATCCTAAACTAAACCCATCTTCTACAAGTTCCACTAAAACTGTGTGAGTTGTATTTTTATTTCTATTATAAAAATCTGCTTTATTTTCAATATTAAGTTCTTGCAACTGTTTTTCTCTTTGCTTAACAATTTCTTTATCTACATCTCCGCCCAATTTTTCTGCGACGGTGCCAGAGCGAATGCTATAAGGAAAGATATGCATAAAATCAAATTTTATTTCTTTTAAATTATTAAAAGTTATTCCAAACTCCTCATCAGTTTCGCCTTTAAACCCAACAATTAAATCTGTTGAAATACATGGGTTGGCAAACTTATTTCTTATTTTATCAACTATTATTTTAAATTGTTCTATGGAATAATGCCTATTCATGCGCTTTAAAGTTTTATTACAAGCAGATTGTAGGCTTAAATGAAAATGCGGACAAAAATTTTTAGAGCTTACTAAAATTTCCAACAATTCATCATCTATTACATTACATTCTAGCGAAGATAACCTAAAACGAATGTTTAATTTATCTATTTCTTTTAATAAAGTTTTTAAAGCAAGTTTTCCGTTTATTTTATAATCGCTCATATTAATGCCGGTTAAAACAACTTCTTCAACCTTAACATTTTTTACTTCATCTATTATATCTTTTAGCGGACGGCTAACACTTCTTCCCCTCAGATATGGTATCAAACAATAAGTGCAAAAATAATCACACCCATCCTGAATTTTTATGTATTGCCTAGCCCTTGTTGAAATTGGAGACACAAATTCGGTATAACTTGTTTGAAGCGGAGGCAAAACTTTATTTTCTTTTTCTAAAAACTTTAAAATGTCATGCTTACCAAAATTACCTGTTATTGCAATTACATTTGGATTATTTAAAAATTGTGTAGGATTATTTTGCGCCGCACATCCGCACACCACTATTTTTGCAAGCGGATTTAACTTAAATATTTTGGTAAGCATTTGACGAGATTTTCTCTCTGCCATATTTGTTACTGCGCAAGTGTTTAATATATACACCTCTGCAGGTTTTAAGCCTTCGCAAATTTGATAGCCTTTTGCTTTTAATTGGTTTAATATGGATTGACTTTCATACTCATTAACTTTACAACCTAAAGTTATTACACTTGCCAGCATATGTCCACCTCTATTTAACACAGTTGTGCAACTGCTCTATTGCCTCGTAAGTATCATTGTTATAAATATAACTACCGGCAACCAAAATATCCGCGCCTGCCTTTACGCATTTTACTGCTGTTTCTGGATTTATACCACCATCAACTTCTATTAAGATGTCTTTGTTAAGTTTGCGCACATATTTAATTTTTTCCACGCATTTTTCGTCAAACTTTTGACCGCCTTTTCCCGCTTTAACTGTCATTACAAGCACAAGATCTATTTTATCTAAAATCGGCTCTATAACCTTTATATCAGTATCTTTATCTATTGCAACACCAGCAAGTTTTTTTGCTTTCTTTATTTTTGCAACAACCTTTAAAAGTTCCTCAACTGTTTCAAAAGCTTCGTAATGTATAGTAATAATACTTACTCCAGTTTTTAAGTATTTACCAATTACTTTTTCTGGATGTTCTATCATTAAATGAGTGTCCAACAAAAGAGTTGAACAACTTTGAAGTTGATTAAAATAAGTGTAATCTATTGTTTTAAATTTTACAAACTTACCATCCATTACATCTAAATGATAAGCATCTGCACCAAAGTTACTTACCCTTTGTATAAACTCTATTTGAGCAGACATATTTCTGCCTGCAGATAAACTTGATGCTGAAATTGTGATTTTACGCATAATATCTCCAAATTCATTATAACATAAATTTTTATTAAATAAAAACAGAAATGAGCAAATTTAAAATTTTTTAATTTATGATTTGTTTTTTAATGTTTTTGCACGCAACATTCCGCAAGCCCCTTCAATGTCGCTACCCTGACTTCTTCTAAGCGTTGCAGAAACCCCCACTTCTTGCAATTTTTTAACAAAATCTTCCGCCTCTTGCCTTGTTGTAGCTTTAAGTGTTCCGCCATTAGGATTTAAACAAATTACATTTACATGACACAATA
>CANDFN010000067.1 GCA_947384015.1 uncultured Clostridia bacterium
CTGTGCAATTAAATACGATTGTGAAATTGCAGCTCCAACCGATTTTGACAAGATTTATAATGATAAAAAGAACAAGAATAACATTGTTCTACTTATTGACGCGTTGGCCTAAGGTTTGCGTATGACAACTAAAGTTAACGTGCAAAACTGGGCGCAGTTAGATTTCCTTATAAATAACTTTTATGAAATTGTAGAGTATAAGCGTGGGCGTGGTATCTATGGAGATAGAGTTGTGCTTAAACGTCCTAAAAATGCAGGTGCAATTTTTGGCGAACCAGAAAAACTATGCTCATTTTATTATATGGACGCAAATGCGGTAAAAGAGCTTCCTCGCACAGTTCAAGAAAAAATTGAAATTATTACTAGTTTTGTTTGTTCCCCAGTGGATATGAACGTTTTGTGTCAGTTTGTAAAAGTGGGCAGGCAAGGTCCTAACGAATGGGCATTATCCCTAAAACAAGCTTTTCAGCAAGCAAAAACACAAGACTTTAAAATATTAAACGATATTTTAATAGAAAACTATAAATCTCTAGACGATGAGTTTATAAAAAATTTAAACGAACATCGCAAAAAACAATACTTCTTTGCGTCAAGTGATGAATATAATTTTATTACAAAAGAATATGCAGAAGAGCAATTAAAACGTTTATAAAACGCACTTTAGTGCGTTTTTTGTTTGTGTAAAATATATTTTTATAAAATCAAATTTAAAGTTATAATTATTCTTCCCACTTTCAAAAAAAGTTATAATATGTTTTTTTTCTACACAACTACTTATTTTTCACTTAATATTATTGAAAAAACAAACTAAACTAAAGTTATGAAACTAAAATTGCAAAAACAAAAAATTAATAAAACTTAAGCCTAAATATATCTTAAACATAATTGAAGAAATTGCCTAAAACATACTATTTTCGTTTGACAAATTTTTGCCAATTTATTACAATATAAAAGTAGAATTATATAATTAATTTTTTAGATAGGAGTAACTTACATGAAGTCATTATCAAAATCAATTAAAACAGCATTTGTATTTATAGCTTTGCTTTTTGCAGGTGTTTTATTTGCAATTAGTCCAGTTTCTCATTCTATTAATTTACAAGCAATAGGTGCGGAAACTACAACCACTTCAGGCACAAATGTGTTAAAAATTTCGCATGTGCCACAATCTAAGGTAGATTTATCTAAAGGTCAAACTTTAGAAATACCTTTATTGACAAGCCAAACAAATTACACAATTCGTGTAATAGACAAATCTGGTCAATATCACGATTGTAAAGTAAACTCATCAAGTGGAGTATCAATTACTAATACAGAATATTTCAAATTGAGTGATGACAATACTTATATTACAGTAAACAGTAATGCAAGTAATTCTTATAAGATTTTATATATTTATAAAGATGCAAGCAATAATAAAGTTTATTATTCTAACACTTATAATGTAGAAGTTATTGGTCAAAATTATACCCTTGATTACAGAGTGGTAAATTATAATGCAGAAGGCACAACCATAGAAAGCATTACTAATAATGAATATTTATTACCAACTCAACAAGCTACCGGAACAAGTGCAACAATTACAAAAGTTCATTCTCACCCAATTTATGAAGATGAGGATGAAGAATTAGATTTATCTAATTGGAAAGAAATTAAGCCATATGTAACATTCAATGGAACTCATTACGAAATAGACCAAGAAGTTACAATTAATGATAAAACTTTTACATTAATTAAAGCAAACACCGATGGCACTTACACAATTAACTTTGCAGTTGCAGGTAACTATGCAATAGAGTATACTGACGAAAATGCAAACAATACAGTTACAGAAACAAAAGAAATTACTATTACTGATAATTTTGTAAAACCATCAACTGCTGATATTAGCATAACAGGTGTAACTCTTCCAACCGGCACAGAACTTGGCGATAAAGATGTTACACTTCCAAAACCAGTTTTAGCATATCCATCATCATATGGTAACTATAATGCTGGCTACACAATTAATTATATTGAAATTAAACAAACTTATGGTAACATCGTTCTTCGTTTAGATAGAAATCAAACAAAGTTTGACTTTACTACAGATTACTTTAACGAAAAACTTGGCACAAATTACACTTATGAAGATTTGGCAGGTAGATATAGCGTTAGCTATAACATGACTGATGTTTATGGCAACATTGTAGAAATTAAGAATGCAGACTGGAAAACAATCAGCATTTCATCTAAGCCGGAAATTTATATGACCTATGATTATGACAACTTATTTACAACAGATACAGAAGATGCAAATAAGGTTATATTCCCAAAAATAGAATTAGAAGATTTAGATACTACAGTTACTTCTGAAATTAAAAAGGAATACAGTTACACTAACTTAATCTTCCCAGCAGTTTATGCTCAAGATAAAATTTCTAATTACGATAACTTATTAGTAACACGTTACTTGCGTGATAGCAGTGGTAATATCTATTATCTAGACAATGTAAGAGTAGATACTACAAACTGGCAATATGTTAAAGTTACTGAGACGGATAGTTATAACTACAACTACGCTTTACAGGGTGAGGGTGGTTATGAATTTAGTGAAAATAATTTAGAAGCTTATTATAAACAACTTGCAAAGAGCGTTCGTTTTGAACTTTGGGATTACGACAAAGAGGGCGAAAGTGCAGATAACCATACAAGCATGTTAAATAAAGATTACTCTTTGGTTTACCGTGTTTATGTAAAAAATGCAACTCCTGGCACAACTTCTACAGGAACAAGCGCTCATCGTTACGATTATGTTTACGAATCAACTGGTAGTTACTATTCATTTAAAATTACAAATTCTTCATCAGTTGTAGATCCAGACGCTAACAATTTAACAGTAAAAATTGATGATTCAATTTCTAATGGTCAACAAGTTAAACAAGATGACGAATTAAACATTAAATTAACAGCAACTGATAGTAACGACGTTCGTTTAAACAATGCTTTATATTACTATACTAGTTACACAGGAAGTAAAGAAGATGTTTATGCAGATATTAAAGCTGTATTAACACAAGAATTATTAACAACTTATGGCATTGGTTCAACAAGCGTATTAAAGAGCAAAACTTTAATAGAAGCAATGCAAAATAAAGGCTACACCAACTTTGGCTTGGTTAAAGCAAATTCTTCAAACGAATATGTATTAACCTTAGATGAAGAATTTATTACTGGTGCAGATAAATTAAATAATGCTAAAACTATTAAACTAGTTGGTGCAACACTTAACGATTACGGCACTGTAGCTGTAAGTGGCACAAAACTATTAAATATTGCAGATACAACCGAAACTACTGCTCCTAAAATTAGTGTTGCTTATGATGCAAGTTCTACTTATAATAAAACATGGTGGGACAATGGCGAAATGGTTGTAGGGCAAAACGTTAAAGTAGAATTACCAGACGTTGAGTTTGAAGATGATGTAGATAAAATTTTATCATTAAGCGTTGCTTATTATGTAGTTCCTACTAAAGAAGCAACTGATGACATTTCTTCACACAACTATTATAATAACCCATATAAATATCCATCTAATTATTACTTTGACGGTAACACAATCCGTGGTGGAACAATTACAACAAATGCAGTAGGAACATATTACATTGTTTACACAGCTATTGATGATGCTGGTAACACAACTTTAGCTCATTTCTCATTTGTAGTAGAAAGCACCACAGAGCCAACATTAAAGGTTACTCCAACAGGTGGAAACTTTACAGGTTCTGGCACACGTTTAACTTGTGAATCTGGCTCTAGCATTGGTTTTGAAACCGAAGTTATTGATCCAAGCACAGGTGATGCTGTAACAGATGCAACCATAACCGCAGTTGTTACAAGCGACGGTTTAAGTTGGACTAAAGATGGTTCTAAAGAAAATGCATACATCTTTAATGATGCAGGTGATTACACTGTAACAATCACAGCTAAAACAGCTAAACATACTGTAACAAGAACATATACAGTTAATGTTACTGAACCAAAACTTGCATGGGATAATGAAGATACTTTCAGTTACAAACAATATGTAGATGAAAACACTGATGTTTATTTAAATCCTTTAACAGCAAGCCATGGTAGCTATAATGTTGTAGTATCTGTAAAATATATAGATAGCGAAGGCAACACTCATGATGCTGAATATGTAGGTAATCAATGGAAAATTACAACAGGCAAAAAGGGTAGATATACTATCACTTATACTGCAGAATCTACTGCTCCAAGTGATAATGTTATAACAAAAACATTCTCTATGCAAGTTGGAGATAACAAAGGTCCAGAAATTACAGTTAATAACAGTGGTGTATTAACTCAAGACATCACTCATACTTCTAACGACATTACTTACACAATTAAATTAAATACAAGCCGTAAAGTAATGATTATAGAAGTTAAAAATGGAGATGAAGTGGTTTACACTTGGACATCTTATGATAACTGGAATAATTTAGACCACAACAACATGATTATTACAGAATATGACGGTCAAGGTATTTCTGATAGAGACTTTGATTGGTCAGGTTTAAAAGTTACATTAGTTAACTCTAATGGAGACTTAACTGCAACCGAAACTGAAGAAACTATTGACGGACGCACTTACAATGTTTACACTTACACATTAACAAGTAAAGATGATTATACTTTAAGTTTATCTATTGAAGATGCTGCTAACAATGTTTCTCAACCTAAAACATTTAACTTTAAGCTTGTAGGCACAGCAGAGCCAAAAGGTATTAACGACAATGTTGTTGGTATTGTTCTAGTTGTTGTTTCTGCAGTAATCCTTATTGGTGTAATATTGTTCTTCGTATTCACTGGTAGAAGAGGTGGTGGAAAAGCTATTAGCACTTCTAAAAAGGAAGAAGAAAATAATACAAAAACCAAAAAGAACAGCAAAAAAACAGATGACGCAGTTGAAGGCGAAGTTGAATAATAAAATAAAAAAGCCATTATAAATGGCTTTTTTATTTTTATATTTTATATTAAATTAAGGTAAAATCTAAAATAAAAAACCACACTAAAATATAATTTTTCATAAAATTAAGTCAAGAATGTGGTTTTATTTTTATAGCAGATTTTATAACTTTATTTTAATTTTCTTTTTAACTTCGCAATTTCTTCACGAAGTTTAATTGCAGTTTCAAAATCTAATTGAGATGCGGAGATCGGAAGAGCGTCGTGTAGGGAAAGAGTGTCGTTTTTTGT
>CANDFN010000068.1 GCA_947384015.1 uncultured Clostridia bacterium
CATAATACTACACATATTGTGCTTACATTATTGTACTTTTATAAAATTTAATTTTTGTATTTATAATAATAAAAATGCATTTAATAAATATAATTTAAAAAAGTTTAGAACAAATGTTTGACAGATATTATTTTTTATGATATTATATTTACATGATAAAAGAAGAAAACACAACAACCCAAACATATAATTTTATAGTTAACTTTATAAAAGATAACAATTACCCACCCTCAATTAGAGAAATTTCAAGTGCCCTACATTTAGATTCTACCTCAACAGTAGTTTACCATCTAAAAAAATTAGAACAGATGGGAAAAATTAAACGTAGCACAAATAGAAATCGTTCTATTGAAGTTACAGATAGAGCTTGCAATAGTCTTTTAATTCCTGTAATTGGCACAATTGCTGCAGGAAAGCCCATTTTGGCCGAAGAGAATTTGTCTGAGCAGATTTTAGTTTCTGAAAACCTGTTTTCTGGCACTAACCTATTTGTTTTAAAAGTTAAAGGCGATAGTATGGTTGATATTGGAATATATGATCAAGACTATGTTATTGTATCTAAACAAAACGTTGCAAACAATGGAGAAATAGTAGCCTGTTTAATTGACAATGAAGCCACAGTAAAAAGATACTACAAAGAAAGCGGTTATTTTAGATTGCAACCAGAAAATTCTTTTATGAAACCTATTTATACTGATCATTTGGAGGTTTTGGGTAAAGTTGTTGGGCTAATTCGTAATAAATTTTAAACACAAAAGCCTTTTATTCAAAAATTGCACAAAATTTCATATTTTTGTGCTTTTTTATTGACTTATCTTGCGTTTTTTTATATAATTATATAAAAAGGGAAAATGAATGAAAACAACAGATTTAATACCTTTAATTTTGTTAGAACTTAAAGGCGAAGACAAATATGGCCTAGAAATAACAAAATCTATTGAAAAACGTTCGTCAAGTAGGATTAAAATAAAGCAACCTACTTTGTATACTATACTTAAAAAACTAGAAAAATCTAAGTTTATTACATCTTATTGGCTAGACAGTGCCATTGGTGGAAAACGCCACTATTATAAAATTACTCAAAACGGTAAAATGCAGGCGGCAACCTATCCAAATTATAACGAAGTTATGCGCCAAATATTAGAAACTGAGGACGTAAAAAACACAAAAGAGGAACCTGTAAAACACCACACCTCTCACGTAAAAAGGACTACTGCAAATAGTAATGTTGAACAGCTTTCTATTTTGGACGCTCTTGTTACAGAACCTATTGAAACAATCATTCCTACTCAAGAAGTTTTTGCACTTGATAATATAGATAATGCAACCTCCACAGAACTTAACCAGCAAAACAGTAAAATATTACTTAATGCTGCAGAAAAAAAAGACGAGCGCTTTGCTTCTAATAACGAAGTTAAGCGTTTTACAGAAAAACCAGAAAATAAAATTTCAAACGAATATAAAGAACAATTAAAAGCTATATATTCTTCTACCAATAAAAAATACAATGATATTGATACTGAAATTAGCACAGTAAATTATAACAGCATAAAATATGTTGATTATGTTGATTTAAAAAATGATGCAAAATACATTTATGGTAAAAAAACTGCAAAAAGCATGTTTTATCGCGTAATGTGCACTTGTATATATTTGTTGCTAGCAATTATTTTAACATCTATACCAGTTAGATTTGTAACCAACCCTTCAGTTTATTACATATCTCTTATTATATCTGTTTTATGTCTAATCTTTTACCCTACCATCCTAGCTTTTAATTATCAAAGCTTTAGGCTAAAATGTGAAGACAAACCCTTTAAATTTAACACTAGACGTCAATTATTAATCAGCAGCATTGTGCTGTTTATAGTTATAGTTTTGTTTTTATTACTCAACCTAACTATGACAAGCCTATCTTTTAAAGCAGTTTTTGCCGCACAAAACTTTGCAAACTTTTACTCTCCAATAATTGTTGCCACAACGATGTATGCAGATGTATTGTTTGCACACTTATTCTTAATTAAATCTAAAAAGTAGGAGTTGTATGAAACCGGTTCTTGAAGTAAAAAATCTTACAAAAGTCTATTCAAACAAGCACGTTGTCAACAACGTTACTTTTTCCATCTTCCCAGGTCAAATTTTTGGCTTTGTTGGGCCTAATGGCGCAGGAAAATCAACAACTATACGTATGATTACTGGTCTAACCCCTATATCTAACGGTTCTGTTAGAATTTGTGGTTATAACATAGAAACAAATTTTAAACGTGCAATCAGTAATGTGGGCGCTGTTGTAGAAACACCTCAATTATACCCTTACCTTTCTGGGTTAGATAATCTTAAACTTTATGCAGATTTTTACAATAAGAAAGCAAAAGAACGCATAAACCAAATTGTAAAACTTGTAGGCATGGAAAACCGCATTAAAGACAAGGTTTCTACCTACTCTTTAGGTATGAAACAACGTTTGGGTATTGCACAAGCACTATTAAACAAACCTCAACTTTTAATTTTAGATGAACCTACAAACGGTTTAGACCCAAACGGCATTGTAGAAATAAGAAACATTTTGCGCGTTTTGGCTGAAAAAGAAAATATGGCAATAATTATTTCTAGTCACAATCTTGCAGAACTAGAATTAATGTGTGATGTAATTGGGCTTATAAACAATGGCAGATTAATTGAATATCGCACCATGGAAGACATTAGTAAAATGGTAGAAAATAAACAGCGCGTTCAATTCGTTTGCAACTACCCTAATTATGCCGCAATGCTAATAAAAGAAAAATATGGTATAATTGCAAAGCCTGTTGGAAACTCTGTTGTTATGCCTTTAAGAGAGGCAAGCATTGCTACAGTTATTTCTTATTTAATACATAAAAAGATTAGAATTTTCAGTATTAAGAAAATTCAAAAATCTTTGGAAGAATTATATTTTGAACTTTTAAACTCTGATAGACCTTCCACTAGTATTATTTAATTTTTAGACATACATTTAGGAGAAATATGTTAAAAGTAATTAAAGCTGAATTAAAGAAAATGGTGTCCAAACCAGGAATATTTATCTTGGCAATATTTTTAGCCGTAATTTTAGTTTTAGGTGTTTTCTTATATCATCCTGAAGTTCGTAAATACGATATAGATCAACATTCTTATGAAATTTTTCAGTTTGAAACACCTGGTAACGATAAAGAACAAGCTGATACTCAACTGGCAAACACAACAAAAGCTGTAAGTAGCTATTTTATTCAAGAAGACGATGCTAAAATCAGTTATTATGTTAAAATGTATGGCGAAGATGGAAATGGCGGATTATGGAAACGTTATAACGAAACATGTAAAGACATGCAAGTTAAAGCAAGCGAATCCAATGCTCAGGATTTTGTTGATGAATTTTTAAAAGTTCTAAATGAAATCAACACCACTATAACCACTGCAACAAGCGAAAGCGGAGAATTGGCACACCTAATTTTAGTTTCTCAAACAAACTATGCTAAATATACCGCCACATACAAAAGCATAGTTTCAAGCACAAACTCTGATGGTGTTTTTAACAAAGACGGATTAACAATAGAAGAAAAAGTAAGAAAATATACAAATGAATATCAAACAAGTTTTGAAAGCATCGTCTCTAGTTTTAAGTTCCCTACCATTTCTGAAACATTGCTAAAAAAATATACCGATGCTGATACTAAAGGAACAAATCTAAACACCATAAACACAAGATTAGCCGAAATTAACAATACTATTTTAAAGATTGAAGAAGAATACAACAACACCCCTAAAAATGAAAGTAACAAAAAGAAAATTGATGAACTTACTGTAGAATATAACAATCAAGCCAATTTGTATAGAAACACAGTAAATGTTTATTACAACCTTGTTAAATATGAATTAATGTCTAATGCTTTCTCTTTTGTAAACACAAGCGAAAGATTTGATTTAATGCATCAAAAAGATCAAACAGAATATAACAGTGATACTCAATTAATAAAATACACTTATTTATTTAACAATAATAAAATAGATAGAGACTACTCTAACCCATTAGCCGTTGGCAGCACCATTACAGATAAAACCACAGCTTACGATTACACATTCTTTATCTTAAAATTATTTTCATTTATAATTATTGCCTATGCTATTATGAGTTCTTGCGGAGCAATAGCTGGAGAAATTAAAGAAGGCTCTATGCGTTATTATGCAATTCGCCCTATTAACCGCAACAACATCTTATTTGGCAAACTTTTATCAATAACCATAATGTCTACAATAATTTTAATTTTTAGCACTATCATAGCGATGTGTGTTGGAACAGGGGTTTATGGTTGGTCTAACTTAAGTATTTTAACAATCTTTAATGGTAGCCACGCTATTGTAATGCACCCTCTTGCTATGATTGCATTATTTATGTTAAGTTTTATAATTGAAATGTTGGTTTACTCTTCATTAGCATTCCTATTATCTTGTTTATTAAAGTCCGATTTGTTAGCATCAACTCTAATGCTTTTAATCTATTTAATAAACATTATTCTACCAGTGTTTGCTGGTGGTATGAATAGTTGGCTTGCATTCTACCCATTCTCTCACATTTCATTATTTGCACTATTTGGAAGTTCTATAGTCCCAATCGGCAACGACATGCTAAGCTCCTTACTAAAAGTTAATATTTATGCAAGCACTTCGCTAATCCCAATGACTATAGTAACAGTTATTCTAATTGTTGTTCCTTTATTCTTAGCCAGTAGAATGTTTAAGCGTAAAGAATTATAAAAAAGAAAGCACTTTTATCGTGCTTCTTTTTTTATTTGTTTTTAGCAATTTCTCCAGTTGCCAATTCATCACATCGGTTATTATAAACATTATCTGCATGACCTTTAACCTTTATAAAAGTTATTTTATGAATGTTATTTAATTCAATTAGTTTTTTCCAAAGGTCACAATTTTGAACTGGTTTTTTATTAGCAGAACGAAAACCATTTAATTGCCAACGATTTACCCAGCCTTCCAAAAAGCCATTAACAAGATAAGCACTATCACTATATAAATCAACCTCACATGGTTCTTTTAATAATTCCAATGCCTTTATTGCAGCAGTTAGCTCCATTTTATTGTTTGTTGTTTCTGCATCAAAGCCACTAATTTCTTTTTTACTTTCACCATAAAAAAGCACTGCTCCCCAGCCTCCAGC
>CANDFN010000069.1 GCA_947384015.1 uncultured Clostridia bacterium
TACACACGACACTCTTTCCCTACACGACGCTCTTCCGATCTATTTCTTTTAGCAAAGCTTCTTTATGTTTAAAAAAATCTTTTAATTCTATTTTAGATAAAGCACATTCAAAAGAAAGTATTGCCGGTATATTTTCTGTGCCTGAACGCAGAGCCATTTCTTGCCCACCACCTAAAATGAATGCTTTAAATTTTTTTGCATCTTTTATAAAAAATCCACCAACCCCCTTTGGTCCATTAATCTTATGTGCAGAAATTGTATAATAATCTACACCCAAAGACGCAAGATTTATATTAAGCTTACCTACAGCCTGAACACCATCACTATGCACCAAAATATTTTTATTATATGCCTTTATTTTTTCTGTAATTTTTTTAATATTGTTAATAGCACCTGTTTCGTTGCTAACATGAATTAACGAAACAAATGCAACATCCTTATCTAACATTTGATATAGTTTATCTTCATCAATTCCGCCATTAGAAGTTAGTGGAATAAACTTTATATTATACCCTTGTTCTAACAAAGATTTTGCCACCTCATAAACAGAACTATGTTCACCACCACCAATTAAATATGTTTTATCTTTTCTTGTAATTGAAGAGCGTAAAATTGAATTATTTGCCTCTGTTGCAGAACCTGTAAAAATAAAAGTAGACCCTATTGTGCATTTAAATTGTTTTATTATGTTAGAACGAGCTGAATCTATTTTTGATTTAATTTCACCAGCAACACCATATAACGCACTTGGGTTGTAAAAGAAATCACTAGCATTATTATAGGTTTCTAATGCTTCTTTACTAATTTTGGTTGTTGCAGAGTTGTCAAAATATAACATAGTATTATTATACCAAATTTTAATAAATTGTAAAAACATTTGGCGTTTATTTATGGAACTAAATTTAAAGCTTCCCCCAAACTTCCACCATTTAAATACACTTCTGGAACTTTACCTATTATTATACTCTCTGCCAACATAACTTGAATTGAAGAAAATATTTCAAAAGATTTCACTGGCATAACTATACTAACATGAACATCAACATATAAAAACAAAGTATGTTTTGTCATGTTAATGCCTACGGAATCAAATTCACTAGAAAATCTACTTGCGACAGCACCTATAGGCACTAATCTTAAATTAATTATTGGTCCACGCCCAATAAAGAAAGGAACTCCAGTAAATGTTCCAACATTAATTGGCAGACCATCTTCACCCAAAGTTTCCATTTGTGTTTGAGCCTCGTTTACGATTTCTCGTGATATGCTATTTATTTCATATTGATTGGCAGAAAATGCAACAATCTCACCTGAGTTGTTATAGGTTATGTCAATTAAACTATCATAACTGAGTGTGCGATTTATTACTGTGCTTACCGCCATATTTATTGCAGCCTCAGACAAGGCTTCTGTTTTTGCTGACGAATAAGTAAATATAACAGGGCTAACAACATTAAAATAATAAACAAACATAGAAACAAAAAGAACAAGAATTAAAACTATTCTTAATATAACTGCTCTTTTTTTCATATTATAATTTATTAATCATAAAATGAAATTATATTTAAAGTTAAATATTCTACAAAAAAATTGCAATTTATATTGCAATCTTTTTAAACATATTAATGACCTCCTCGTTTACTTTTACTGCTAAATATTAGGGCAAAAATAAACGAGGCAAAAATAGCCATGGCAATACCACCCGCACTGGCTGATAACCCACCTGTAAATATACCCAATATGCCATACTCTTTTGTTGCCATAATAGCACCTCTTGCAAGCCCTGCGCCAAAGCCAATAATAGGAACACTTGCTCCCGCCTTTGCAAATTCTTTAAACGGAGCATAAACATTAAAAACTTCTAATACCATGCCTATTATTAAAAATAAAACCAATATTCTAGCTGTTGTTATTTTTGTTCTTATAACCAAAATCTGTGCAAGGAAGCAAATAAATCCGCCTACTAAAAACGATATAACATAATCCCATATATTAATTGCCATTCTTCACCTCTGCAGCGCTAAGTTTAGTTTTTGCTTTATTTAATGCTTTGCTATTTATATTATTATTTTCTAATATAGATTTGTTGTTTATTTTTGTTCTTCCCTTTTTACCAAAATCTACTTTAGTAGAATGTTGTTTTTTGTTTGTTGGCACATATTCAAACTCTACAGCATGGGCTATACTAGGAATTGTATCTCCTTGTTGCGAAGTTGTTGTGCTCATTAGTGCACCTGTAGAAACAAGCAACACACGCTTAAATTCTCCTTTTTTTAATTTAGATAAAATATAAGAATTAAATATACTTGCACTGCATCCAGCGCCACTACCACCCATAAAAACTCGCTGAGTTTTATCATACATCATACAACCGCAGTCTTGATAGTTCTTACCTAAAATTATTCCATCATTTTCCATAAGATCTATCAAAATTTCGCTACCAAGTTTACCCAAATCTCCAGTTGCTATAAAATCATAATCATTACTTTTTCTCCCCATATTTTTTAAATGCTCTTCTATAGTATCACACGCTGCAGGCGCCATGGCTGCACCCATATTATTAACATCCCCAACGCCAAAATCTATTACTTTGCCAAAGGTAACAGATACCAATCTTACATTAGTGGGTATATTTGAAACAATAGTTGCACCACCGCCAGTTATTGTCCACTGTGCAGTTGGTGGACGTTGGTTACCCAATTCTAATGGAAAACGATATTGCCTTTCTGCACTGCTAAAATGAGTGCACGTTGTTGCCAATGAATATTCACAAAGATTATTGTCTACAAATATCCCTGCTAATGCAAGTGCCTCCGCCATTGTTGCGCAAGCTGAATATAACCCAATAAATGGTAATTCTAATTCCCTTGCAGTATAAGAAGAACTTACAATCTGGTTTAACAAATCTCCTCCAAACATAAAATTTATATCTCCAACATTTAATCCAGATTTATCTATTACACCTCTTACAATTTTTTGCAACAATTTACGCTCAGCCTTTTCAAAGCTTTTTTCTTTTAAAGTATCATCAATTAAAATATAGTCAAAATAGTCCTTTAATGGACCCTTACCCTCTAAGGGACCTACAATACTATAACCTTCCATTAAATATGTTTTATTTTTAAATTTTATTGTTTGCATAATTCACCTATATAAAAAGCCCTATAAATCCACATATAATTGACCCGACAACTCCACATACAATTACTGGACCTGCTATAGTAAACATCTTTACACATATACCATAAATAACTCCTTCTTTTTTAAACTCTATAGAAGGGCTAGAGATTGAATTAGAAAATCCTGTAATTGGAATAACGGAACCAGCGCCACCCCATGCACCAACAACATCGTAAACACCCAATCCTGTAAGGAAGCATGTAATAAATATTATTGTCATTAACATACATGTTGTAAGTTCTGATTCTGCTAAATTTGGAAATAAAAACCCATATAAATCAAACAATCCTTGGCCAATGGCACAAATAATACCACCTATTAAAAAGGCCTTAAAAAGAGAAGGCCAAGCTTTAGTTTTTGGAACTTTAGATTCTACATAAATATTATAATTTGCATTTCTTTGCTCTTTGTTCATATTTACCTCAAACCAATTATTGACAATATTTTTTTATTTATTAATCAATTTTAAAATTTAACTAAATTTGTTATAAATCTAAAAAAAACATCCAAACTAACATTAATAAAGGAGTTTATATGAAAAAAATAATACCAGCTATAGCGCTTTTAGGATTAGGTTTAATAACAAGTGGATGCTCAAATGATAATTCACACACTATTAATATTGACAAAGAAATAAAAACTTTTGCCAGCACAGTTAATCAATATACCGATTTAAATGACAACACGGCAAGCCCTGTTTTTAAGAAATATAAGCTATCACTTTGTAGTATTGACAACACTACTAATAGTGTATTAGACGCAAATATTACACAATCCGCTGATGAGACTTATGCAAATGAAACAGAGACCAATATTGATACAGATAATAATATTATGCTTATTGATGTTGATTTACCAGAAGATAAAGGACCCATTTCAACATATCCAAACAATACTGTAGAAAGCGGTTTAATAAACGAAAATACTGTAGAGCAAATAGACGAAGATAACACAACCAATAATTCAGTTGAAATAACTAAAGATATATCTACTCTTTATAGCTTAACAGAAGACATAGACTCATATAGCGAACAGTATTTAACTTTAAAAGAAAACATAAATTCTGCAATTAAAGATACCGAAAACTTAATTAGCAAAGTAAAAAATGGAGAAATAACGCTAAACGCAGAACAAAGAATGATGATTTCCAACCAAAGTAAACAGCTAAAACAATTAAGTCAAGAATTATCTCGCTCTACTACTAAACTCAACTTAGAACTAGTTGACTTAAATGAATTATTACGCACTAATGTAGATACAAACATCTTAACATTAAAATATTTAGCCGTTTTAGATAATCTTGCAAATGGAAATGAAATGCTAGAAAATGGACTGTCTTCTTTAATACTTATAAATCAAATTTTTAATGCGAATGGAGAAAAAACAATTTCTAACGGTAAATTGATTTATGGTTTTAAAAAGAAAAATGAACCAGTTGAAATAAAACAATATGATATTAAAGACGGAATTATTGAAGAGAATTTAAATAACAATAACCTTGATAGCCAACCTAAAACACTTGAAGCTAACGAAGAAACTAACAAAGAGAAAAAATTACAAACCAACATAGATACTTATGGAAATAACTACAGAAATATAGATAGTTTTTTCAATACAGCACTTTTAGATAATCAATTTATGTATGGCGGTAATGGTTTTGGGATGAATGGCTTTACTGGCACATACAATCCTTATGTATATAACAATATGGTAAATCAAAATACTGAAAATAATCAAACCAATAACCCCAATAATAACCAGCATAATAAATTAAACAATAAAGACAAAAAGAAATTTACAAAAAATATAGACACTTATAAAAGCAACAAGAACTCAACTTTATCTGCAAAGATAAAAAATTTAAAAGATAGTTTTAAAATAAATAAACAAAAAATAAAAAAACCTAGTTATAAATACGAAG
>CANDFN010000070.1 GCA_947384015.1 uncultured Clostridia bacterium
ATAACAAGTAAAGGCGGGTATCCAACTTGCTTAAACTACGAAGGCTTTCCATATTCTATTTGCGCCAGTGTGAACGACCAAGTAGTGCATGGGTTTTGCACAGACATCCCACTAAAGGACGGAGACATCATCTCGTTAGACTTTGTTGTTAACTATCAAGGTTATAATGCAGATGCTGCTAGAACTTATTTAGTAGGCAATGTTAAACCAGAAGTTGTTAAGTTAGTAGAAGATACAAAGCAAGCCTTCTTTGAGGGCATAAAAGATATTAAAGCTGGCTCAAGATTGGGTCACATCAGCCATAGAATTCAAGTTTACTTGGAGGAACGTGGTTATGGTGTTGTGCGTGAGATGGCTGGCCATGGAATTGGCAAAGAAATGCACGAAGACCCTTGTATACCAAACTTTGGTAAATACAATTCTGGTTTGGTATTATCGGCGGGAATGACCTTGGCGGTGGAGCCAATGGTAACACTCGGCAAGCGTGACGTTTATCTAGAAGATAACGACTGGACAGTGACTACTCAGGATGGTAAACCTAGCGCACATTATGAAAACACAATCCTTATCACAGATGAGGGCTTGGAAATACTAACTATTTAGGAGTTACAGCTTATGAACTTTGAAATAGGAGATATTGTAAAATCGGCATCAGGGCATGACAAAAATGGATTATTTGTAATAATTTCTATTGACAAAAATGGATTTCTTGCTATAATAGATTGTAAACATCACACAAGGGTTAATCCTAAGCGAAAAAATCCAAAACATTTAATTAAAATAGGGCATAGTGAGGAGATTTTAAACAAGGTTAACTCTCATGCTACAGACAAAGAAATTTACAAAGCAATTCAAAATTTTGAAAAGGAGTAATATGTCAAAGGAAGATGTTATTGAAGCGGAAGGCAGAGTGATTGAAGTTTTGGGCAACACTAACTTTAAAGTTCAAATTATGAACAATCATGTAATTACTGCCTATATCTCAGGCAAGCTTCGCACTAACTATATTAAAATTTTGGTTGGTGATAAAGTTAAGGTTGAGATGAGCCCGTATGATTTAACAAAAGGCAGAATTGTTTGGCGCGATAAAAACTAAACAAAAGACATGACAAATTATTTGTAATTAATTGCTAAAACTTCGTTTGGCAAATACTTAAAAAAGGAGAATTTAAAGTGAAAGTAAGACCATCAGTTAAACCAATTTGCGATAAATGCAAAGTTATTAAACGTAACGGAAAAGTTATGGTTATTTGCGCTAAAAATCCAAAACACAAACAAAGACAAGGTTAGAAAATAGGCACAAAATCTCGCGGCATTTTGATTTTGTGAGAAAATATATTTTTATGGAGGAAATTATATGGCACGTATTTCGGGCGTGGATTTACCAAATGAAAAAAGGGTAGAAATTGGGCTAACATACATATACGGTATTGGACGTGTTAGTTCTAACAAAATTTTGGCTGCTACTGGCATTAATCCAGACACCAGAGTTAAAGACCTTACTGAAGACCAAATTGCTTCTATTCGTAAACACATAGAGGCTAATTTTGTTGTAGAAGGCGAAAAACGTAAAGATGTAGCTATGGACATTCAACGTTTAAAACATATTAGATGCTATCGTGGTATGAGGCATGTTGCTAGTTTGCCTGTTCGCGGACAATCTAGCAAACAAAATGCAAGAACACGTAAAGGCCCTAAAAAGACCATAGCTAATAAGAAGAAGTAAGGAGTGAATAATGGCAACAACTAAAAAAGAAACTAAAAAGAAAAAGATTACCGTCGCTGGCGGTGAAGGTGCTGTGTATATTCAAGCTACTTCTAACAACACATTAGTATCTTTAACAGATAGCAAAGGCAATTTGCTTGCTCAAAGCAGTGCTGGTGCATTAGGTTACAGAGGCGCTAAAAAAAGCACACCGTTCGCAGCTCAACAAGCTGTAGAAACTGCACTTAAAAACATTGCAAACTTTGGTGTTACGAAAGTTGGTATATATGTTAAAGGTTCTGGTCAAGGTAGAGAAACTGCAATTAGATCTGTAGGAACAGCTGGAGTTCAAGTTTTATTTATTAAAGACATCTCTCCAATTCCTCATAATGGCTGCAGACCACCTAAGGCTAGAAGGTTATAGGAGGAATTATGGCAAAAAATACAGGACCAGATTGTAGACAATGCCGTCGTGAAGGTTGCAAATTATACCTTAAAGGCGAAAAATGTTTAAAAAATTGCCCATTTGATAAACGTCCAGTTGCACCAGGCGTTCATGCTATGGGTAGAAAAAAAGTAAGTGAATATGGCGTTCAATTACGCGAAAAACAAAAAGTTCGCAGAGCTTATGGCTTACTTGAAAAACAATTTAGAATTTACTTTGAAAAAGCTGCTAAAAGTAAAGAATCAACAGGTTGGGAACTTTTAAAATTATTAGAAATGCGTTTAGACAATGTTATTTACCGTTTTGGTTTGGCAACTTCTCGTGCTGCTGCAAGACAAGTTGTTAACCATGGACATATCACTGTTAATGGTAAAAAAGTAAACATCCCTTCTTATCAAGTTAAAGTTGGTGATGTAATTGCTGTTAGAGAAAACAAACAAAATAGCGAAATGTTTAAACAACTTGTTGATACAAAGCCTAACACACCAAAGTGGTTAGAATTTGATATGAAAGCTTTAAGCGGTAAAGTTTTAGCTCAACCAGAGCGTGATGATATAGACTTGAACATTCAAGAACACTTGATAGTAGAGTTCTACTCAAGGTAATAGGAGAGATTTATGATGGAAATTGAAAAACCAAAAATTGAATTAGAGGAAAAAGACAATGGCGCTAACGCAGTTATAACTGTAGAACCATTGGAAAAAGGCTTTGGCATAACCATCGGAAATATGCTTCGTAGAACTCTTTTAAGTTCATTACCAGGCTCTGCAATAGTTGGCGTTAAAATTTCTAACGTTTTGCACGAGTTTTCAACAATTAAAGGTGTAAGCGAAGATGTGCCAGATATAATCTTAAACATCAAACAACTTGCTGTTAAAGTAGTTAGTCAAGAAGAAGATTTTACTGCAACCTTGTCTTTAAAAAAGAAAGGTGCAGGCGTTGTTCGCGCTAGTGATATAGAATGCCCAGAAGGTGTTTCTATTGTCAATAAAGATTTGTATTTGTTCACAACTGATGACGATGCTAATGTAGATATCACTTTCTATGTTGGTATGGGCAGAGGTTATATTCCTGCAAGTCAAAACAAAGGCTTCTCTGACGAAGTTGATTATATTGCTGTAGACGCATTGTTTACACCAGTTAAACGCGTTAACTTTGAAGTTTTACCAAGCCGTGTTGGTCGTGACCTAAATTACGATAAACTTGTGCTAGATATTCAAACCCGCGGAACTGCAACCGCAAAAGAAGTAGTTGCGCTTTCTGCTAAACTATTAAATGATTATGCTACAATGTTTGTTGACCTAGTTGACGGCATGAGTGGTAATAATATCTTGGTTGCAAGAAAAGAAGATGAAAGAACAAAATTATTTGAAAAACCTATTGAGGAAATGGAATTAAGCGTTCGTAGTTACAACTGCTTAAAACGTGCAGGCATTGATACTGTTGGCGACCTTGCTAAGAAAACTCGTGCCGAGATGTTAAAAGTTCGTAACATGGGTGCTAAATCTATGGAAGAAGTAATCAAAAAATTGGAAGATTACGGCATTATCCTTGAAGGTGGCGAATATTAGGAGGAGATATGAGAGTTAAACAATTAAACCGTCCAACTGATGAAAGGTTGGCAATAATGCGCAACCAAGCCACCGATTTGCTTTGGAAAGGTAAAATCACAACCACTGTTGCGCGTGCTAAATCATTACAAAGCTATGTTGAAAAACTTTTAACCTTGGCTATTAATTCTTATGAAGATGTAGTAAAAGTTCAAAAAACCAGCAAGAACAAAAAAGGAGAAACTGTTACACGTGAAGTGCTTAACGATGGACCTAAAAAACTTGCTGCTCGCCGTAAAATTATGGCTAAAACTTATACTGTTAAAGAAGAACGCAAACCAGGTGAAAAGAAAGCAGATTATGTTGCACGTATAGACAATATTAAACATCCATTATTGGAAAAAATATTCAATGTATATGCGCCTAAATATGCTGCTCGTATTAAAGAAACTGGTATTGGTGGTGGATATACTAGAGTTCTTAAAGTTGGTAGCCGTAAGGGAGACAATGCTCCTATGGCAATTATAGAATTAATTTAACAAAAGCTCCGCGTAAGCGGACTTTTTTATTATATAATTGACAAAATACATATTTTGTGTTATAATAAAACTGAATTGATAGGAGGATTATATGGATTACGAATTATTTACAACAAACCCTGAAAAGTTTTATGCTTGTGCTCATGCGCAAAACATAATAATGCAAGCTAATGGTCAACTTCTTAACTTAAAAGCACTTTATATGCAAAAGTTGTTAAAAACAGAAGAAGTTAAGGATCAATTAAAGTTTATTAACGAACAATTAAAAACTATTGATGTTTTTAACGAAAAATTCCAATTTCAAGATAGTAAAGTTTATCAACCAATAAAAACTCATTTGGAAAAGGTTCGTAAAGCCATAAGAGAGTTTGCTAAAGATTTAAAAGCAGAAGATGTTGTAAGTGTTTAATATTTGCAATTATAAAACATTTTAGATTCCGTAATTTTACGGAATTTTTTTATTTTATATTATTGTAAGATTTGCATTTGACTATTCAATATGTTTTTATATAATAAACAAACATAGGAGAAAACTTGTGGAAAATATAATAGAACAAAAACCTGAATTAAAACAAGAAATATCGTGGGGGGGGGGACGACAATCTAATATTGAACTATTAAGAGTTGTAGCCATGCTTATGATTATTATGTCCCATGTGCAATATGCAATTTATGGCTATGATAGTTCAAATTATAATAAAATATTTTTATCATTCTTTGTTTCTATGGGGCAAATAGGCGTAATTTTATTCATTCTTATATCGGGCTATTTTTTATGTGTAAAAAAGTTCAATGTAAAAAATTATTTGCGGTTATATTTAGAATGCGTATTTTATGGACTTATATTATATTTTATAGGTT
>CANDFN010000071.1 GCA_947384015.1 uncultured Clostridia bacterium
TAGTAATCCCGAATCAGCATGTCGGGGTGAATGCGTTCCCGGGTCTTGTACACACTGCCCGTCACGCCATGGGAGCCGGGGGTACCCGAAGTCAGTGGGCTAACCAGCAATGGAGGCAGCTGCCGAAGGTAAAACTGGTGACTGGGGTGAAGTCGTAACAAGGTAGCCGTATCGGAAGGTGCGGCTGGATCACCTCCTTTTAAAGAGTAATCTTTAAAGTCGACTTTAATAACTATTAGGTTATTATTGAATTAGTGTGGAGTGAGAAAACACTCCTAAATAAAACAAAAGTAAAGATAAAAAACTTCAATGCTTATTGGATATAGATATTAAAAAGAACACAGTTTAACCCACTGTGTTCTTTTTTTATTTTTGTGGGGTTTAAACAGGAATTTCTTAGTAGAGTGAAAATGAATAAAGAAGCCTAAGCTTATTATTTTAGTAAACAAAATAATTTAGCAAAAGTGCAGTTGATGACAAGGCTTAAACCACTGAAATTTTTGTTTTATTAAAGTTAATGTTTGTATTAAAAATAACAATAATCTTGACAATGCAAAACATTTGTGTTAGTATCAACTAAATTGATAGGAGAAAAAATGGCAATCTTTAATCGTAAATATTCTAAAATTATAAAACTAGCGTCAACTTTTGATGAAGAGCTAAACAACCAATTACAACATATGCTTTCTAAATTAAACAAACAGCATTCCGCGAACTGTTTTATTGGTGAAGAATTCCATGATGACGCAAACAAAACTTGGTTTGAAAATTTTAATAGGCATAGCATAAACAATGTTACAATTATAGAAAGTAATTTAATGCACGAAGAAGACGGTAACACGCACTTTGGGCTAAATCTTGCAAATTTTAGCGACGCTTGGCTAGATAATTTATCAAATTATAAAAGCCTTAAAGCTGCTAAAAAAGTTAAAAATCAAGATGATAATCATATTTTAAACCTATATGTTTATAAATATAGAAATGGAGATATTGACGATTTAGAGTTAGGGCTAGGTTATAGTTTAAGGGTTTATAAAATAAAAAATAAATTGGTTTTAGATTATGAGAGATATAACTTTTTAGATTTTAATGGAGAAAAGAAAATTGAAATTCAAATAACTAAACCTGCAGATGAAAACGAACTATATAACATTTCTAAATTAGAAAACCCTTTAACAGTGGGTTAAAAAACTCGGTTTATACCGAGTTTTTTATTATATAAAATTGTAGTTAAAATTTAAATGTTAATTTAAAGATTATTTAATAAATCAGCTTTCATCTTATTAAATTCTTCAGTAATTGTTCCGTTGTCTTTTAGTTCTTTTAGTTGTTTAAGGCTTTCAAGGTTAGTTGTTATAGAGTGAGATTCTTTATTGTCAGTAATTTGGTTTGTATTATTATTTAGATCACTATCTTTTAAGCATAGCATTAATATACCTGCAATCATATTGCAAAATAGCAAACAGCATACAGATGTTAAAATTAGTTCATTTTTTGATGTAGCATAACTTAGTCTACGTAAGGAAACTGAACCTGTAATTAACATTGCAATTCCAAATAGTAACATACTTAAACATACCGCATAAAATGTTGCTCTAAAACCAATTATATCCAACGCAAGTGCATAGATACCGCTTGAATATATTAGTAAATATATTGTGGAAATTCCGCACAATAATCCACCTGTAATAATCCCTAAAATAATAAAAACTTTACTAGCTGTTTTCATTTGTTCTTCCTCCTTTCTGTTTTTATAATACATCACAAAGTGATGTGTGTCAAGTATTTTTACATCAGTTTGTGATATAAATACATTAATGGACATTGCTCAAAGCGTAGGAGAAAAAATTAAGCAAGCACGCAAACTAAAAGGCTTAACGCAAAAACAGGTTGCCGAAGTTTTTCATATGACGCAGCAACAATATAGCCGTTTTGAAAACGGTGTGTTTGAATTAAACTATCAGCAAATAATAGAGATATGTAAGTTACTAGACACTACACCAAACGAACTGTTTAATTTTGATATATAAAAGCCTTAACAACAAAGTTAAGGTTTTTTATTTTAAATTTTAAATTGCTATTTACAAAATATGACCTATATGCTAAAATAAAGCTGAGGGAAGATTATGAATTTTGGAGATACTTTTTGTATTAGTTTAGATTTGCTTTTAAAATTTGATAAAGATTTTAAAAGAGATTTTGAAACTATGGAAGCAAAAATTCCTAAGCAAATAAAACAACAGTGCGCACTTGGCGAATATGTGGACGAAGAAGTAGAAGATGTTGCATATAAACAAGATATTTTTGATGGAAAAACAGAAGAAAATAGCGAGTTGGAATTTAGCGTAGAAAATTATCAAGATACAACCCGATATTTGTTAGATGTGTCTGCATTAACTTATGAAGACATAACTCAAATTCCACAAAAGAAAGTTGCAGAGTATGAAGATGGCGATTTTTGTTATGAAATGGCTTCCTTTATACATTTTGGGGAAGATGGATGCTCGGATTGGGAATACACTTTTGAAGTATTTAATTTAGAAGACGGCTACCATGTTGTAATGACCAAGCATGAAGATGATAAAACAGAAGAGCATAAACTTATAGAAACCAGACGTGTTGATAAAAAGGTAAACTTGTATAGTTTAGTAACTTTTATAAATTCTAACATAATAAACTAAAATTATATTGCAAATAAAAAAGGCGTTTAGTAAACGCTTTTTTTGTTTGTTTTGTTGGCTTTAGTTTTGTTTGGTCTTCTTGCTGAAGTTTTAAAATTTTTAGACTTGGAAGTTTTAAAGTTTTTGTTGTTTGTGTTGGTTTTATTGTATGTTGATCTTTTTGAGTTTTTATAATTTGCAGAATTTGTTCTGTTTATTTCATCGTTAAACTTTTCTTTTTCTCGTGCTTCAGTTCTTTTTTGCTTGTAGGTTCTGTTTACATGTTTGCCAGTTGTTATTTTTTTATGTGAAATGGTTTTATTATTTAAGTTCTCTTCATCTAAAGCATGCACAACACCTTTCTTTTCTGTATGGCGGTATAGCACAATTTTTCGCCCAATAATAGTAACTAGGTCAGCACTTAATTTTACAGCCAATTCTGTTAGTTCAAACTCGGTAGGGGTTGGTGCGTTTTCTTGCATGCCAACTTTAATAAGTTCGTGGTTAAAAAGTTCCTCATCAATTTGTTTTATTACATTCTCTGTAAACCCGTCAATTCCAACCAAAACTACGGGCTTTAACGCTTGAGCCTTGCTTCTTAATTCTATTCTTTGTTTTTTGTCAATCATGGTTCTCCTTTTCACTCAATATGGCTAAATTATTTTATAACATTAATTTAGTTAAAGAGCTTTATCAAATTATTAAATAATTATAAGTTTTTGGGAGGGAAGTTGTCCTCCCGCTAAAATACAAATATAATGTCTTATGGGGGGGGGTGTTAGTCTGTCATTGTAAATTTTATTTTTGAGTATTTGGATTAATATTAAAAATAAATTTCGTAACTTAAACTGCCAAACACAACAGTGTCGCCGTCAACCGCGCCGGCTTCTTGAAGCTTAGCTAATATTCCGTCTTTTTCCAAACGCTGTAAAAAGTAGTTAAATGATTGTGTATCGCTAAATACAATGTTGCGTTGCAAATTCTCTAAATAACCACCGCTAACCTCGTAAACATGAGGCGCAAGATTAGTAATGTTGACTGAGGTGATATCTTTGCTCGCCAACTCAGTCTGTTCAACTGGTATTGGTTCACTTTTTGGTAATTTTTTAAGTTCTTCATATATTAGTTTAACCAATTCATCTACATTTTTACGTGTTATAGAACTTATTGGCACAATTTTAACATTATCTTTAACTTTTGCTTTAAATTCTTTTAATTTCTCGTCAATATTGTCTATTAAATCTAATTTTGTAAAAACAACAATTTGTGGTAATTTTGAAAGCTTTTCGTTATACTGTTTAAGCTCGTTGTTTATTATATTATAATCGTCAACAATGTCGTTGCCATAATAGCAAGAAGCATCAATAACATGCACAACTAAACGGGTGCGTTCTATGTGGGCTAAAAATTCATGCCCAAGCCCAGCGCCTTCACTTGCACCATCAATTAGCCCAGGTATATCTGCCACAACAAAACTGTCGTCATAAAATTTAACTACGCCAAGGTTGGGTGTAAGGGTGGTGAATTCGTAATCTGCAATTTTTGGTTTGGCGTTAGATATTACACTAAGTAGGGTAGATTTGCCTACATTTGGCTTGCCTACAAGTGCAACGTCTGCAATAGTTTTTAATTCTAACGTAACTTTATAAGCCTTGCATTGTTCGCCAAGTTGGCTAAACCTTGGGCTTTGTCTGGTTGGAGTTTTAAACCAGTTGTTTCCTTTGCCACCGCGTCCGCCTTTTAATGCTTCGTAAGTCATGCCTGGCTCAAACATATCAGCAAGCACTTGTCCGGTTGTTGCATCTTTAATTACTGTTCCTAATGGCACAGAGATGTAAACACTTTTTCCGTCTTTACCATTGCGTAAACAACCGCTTCCGCTAGCTCCGTTTTCTGCTTCAAATCTTTTAGTGTATTGAAAATCTAATAGTGTATTTTTGTTTTTATCTGCAACAAAGAAAATAGAACCGCCTTTACCACCGTCACCGCCGTCAGGACCGCCTTTTTCCACAAATTTTTCGCGATGAAAACTAACAGCACCAGAACCGCCGTTTCCTGCTTTAATTGAAATTGTAACTCTATCTAAATTCATAGTTAAATTATAATACTATATTTTGTGCAATTTGTCAAATATAAATAAGAAATACAAAATTATTATAAATATAAATGTAACAATAAAAAAGATGCTTTAAACATCTTTTTAGTTTTTTATGAAAATAGTGGCTATATAAACAATTATTTATTATAAAATTTGCAATATTCTTTTAATTTGCAATTTTCACATAATGGGTGAATTGCTTTACAAAGTTCTCTGCCAAACAAAATTGTTTGATGATGAAATTTACTGCGCTTTTCGTATGGCACTAGTTTAAGTAAACTCATTTCACAT
>CANDFN010000072.1 GCA_947384015.1 uncultured Clostridia bacterium
TGCCAATAGGTTGTTTGAAGTAAATCCAAAACGTATTACAACAATTGCTACTGAGGATAAGGAAATAAACAAAAGCCTTAAAGTAAAACCAAAGTTTAATAAGTTTTATTTGATACCTATTATTGTGGCTCTTGCATTAACCGCGTTTTTAATAACTTGTTTGGCTTTCTTTAGGCCTACATTTATGCTAATTATTACATTTGTGGCACTTTATGTATTAGACATTGTTTTGGCATTTGGTTATAGATATAAAGTTCAGTTTGATGAGCGGTTCTTTAAATAAATAAAAGTTATTATTTGTAAAAATAAAATTTTATATAACTATAAAAAACTGGGGTTGTCCCAGTTTTTTGGCTAATTCTTTAAGGAATTTGTCTTCGTGTCAATACGTAAATATTTAAACTATTAATAATTTTCTTTACAAAAGCAGTTGACTTAATCTATAGTTTATGTTATAATCAATTCGTATTTGTTGTGTATTAAACACAAATTTAATAGGAGGTAATATGGCAGTTCCTAAAGTTAAAGTATCTAAGTCTAGACGCAATAAACGTCGTGCTAACTGGAAAGCAACTGCTCCTACATTAGTAGTATGTCCACATTGTCATGAAAAAACTGTGGCTCACCAAGTTTGTAAAAATTGCGGTTACTATGACGGAGAACAAGTTGTTAATATGGATAAAGACAAAAAGGAAAGCAAATAGAGGCATCGCCTCTATTTTTATTTACAAACAAAAAGTTATATGATATACTCATTATATGAAGATGGGTTTGCTTGCTAACATTCTTTTAATATTCGTTTTATTTATTACTTTTATGGCTTTAGTCGCTTCATCCTATGTTGCCAAATCTAATAAGAAATATTCTAAAAAAATAAATAGAGTAACAGCATATATTACTTTATCTCTAGTTTGTATTTGTGCACTAATATTAATTATTTATGTCTGTATACCAAATATTAATTTGTCTGTTTTAGAAAGAACCTCTATGTTGTTTGCGGCTTTAGTTGTTGGCATTACTGGTGCGATGTGTTTGCTTTTAGTAAAAAATTTTAAGATTGAAATTTTAGAAGATGGAATTTTGTATCATAATATTTTTAACAAGACAAAAAAGATAGATTATGAAGATATAGAATTAAAGTTTAAAAATAATGTTGTTAATATTGTCTGGATAAGTGTAAAGAATAATAAAACAAAACGCCAAATCATACGAAGCATTTGTAATACTGAACCAGATTATGAATTGCTGTTGAAACATTATAATGAAGATAAATCTTCCAATAATTAACGTATAGATGAGATTAGAACAAACTTTTATTCAAATAAGGATTGCATGAAATATATGAAAGAAAATGAAATAATAAATTTACTTAACAGCCAAGATATCGCAATTAATAAAATTGTGTTGAGCGATAGGGCACAAGGCGAATATGATAAGATAATTGTTCGTCCAGTGGTTATAAAAGGAGTTAAGAATTATCAGTTAGAGAGTTTTAAAACTAACAAAGTTTTTCATAAAAATGTAAAAGAAAACGAACTTTTTAACAATGTGCCGTTAATGGATTTTAAACAAATGTTTGTAGAAACTGTTGGGAAAAATTTAATTTTTAGTGCTTCAAAAAATGGTTTTAAATTGAAGGAACAAGCAAACGAAATAAAAGACCTTGCAAATAGTTCACATAACAAAACCAAACAATATCTAATTAATGAAGGCGATAATGTTCCTGTTATGGTGGAACTTGGAATTTTCACAAAAGAAAACAAAATTGTTCGCACAATGTATGATAAGTTTAAACAAATAAATCGTTTTATAGAAATTATAGACGATGTTTATAAAACGCAAAAATTAAACGAAATTACAATTTTAGATTTTGGTTGTGGGAAAAGTTATTTAACTTTTTTAGTCTATCATTATTTTGTTAATATTAAAAAAATTAAAGCAAAAATAATTGGTTACGATATAAAAAGCGATGTGGTTAATAATTGCAACATTTTGGCAAAAAAATATGGCTACACAGGATTGGAATTTATTTTAAGTGATGTAAGCAAAGATAAATTGTTTGAAGGCAAAATAGATATGGTAATAAGTTTGCATGCTTGTGATACTGCCACAGATTATGCACTTAACTTTGCAATTCAAAATAATGTAAAAAACATTTTTTCTGTGCCATGTTGTCAGCATGAAGTTAACCTTTCAATTAAGCCAGCTGGTGAATACGATATTTTAATAAAAGACGGTTTGTTTAAAGAGCGATTTTCTTCACTTTTAACAGATGCAATTCGCACACAAATATTACGCGCAATGGGCTATAGCACCGATGTGATAGAGTTTGTAGGCTTTGAACATTCGCCAAAAAATATTATGCTAAGGGCTACAAAAACCAAAGATAAAAATCTGCAACTTTTAAAAGATATAGAAGCATTAAAAAATAAATATAAATTTAATCAAACATTATTTGATATAGTAACTAAGAAACAAACCAAACTTTAATAAATAAAATTATAATTAACTGTTTATTAACTTTTTATTTTAATGCACAAACTATAAAATTGTTAGACATTTTTTTATTTATGCGTTATAATATTTATAAATATAAGGAGAAATTATGAAGATTGTAGTAGATGCTTTTGGTGGAGATTTTGCACCTTTAGAGATTGTTGCAGGCGTTATAAAAGCTTTAGAGTCTAACCCAAAATTACAAGTGGTTTTGGTTGGTGATAAAGATAAAATTACAGAAATTTTGCAGAAACGAGTTTTTGTTAGTGATAGGTTAGAAATAGTTCATGCACCAGACGTTATAACTATGGATGAATCTCCAACGGTTGCAATCCGCACTAAAAAGACTTCAAGTATTGTTGTTGCTTACGATTATCTACGTGTTAATGATGATGCTGCAGCAATAGTTAGTGCTGGTAGCACTGGTGCAACTTTAACAGGAGCCGTGCTAAAATTGGGCAGAATTAAAAATGTTACTCGTCCGGCTCTTGCACCAATATTGCCAACAATTAATGATAGAGGGGTAATGCTTTTAGATGCAGGCGCTAATGCTGAATGTAAGGCAGAAAATCTTCTTCATTTTGCCATTATGGGCAACGAATATATGAAAGCAGTAGGCATTAAAAAACCAAAAATTGGTTTGTTAAATATTGGCACAGAAGAAGAAAAGGGAAGCGAGCTTATAAAGGAAGCGCACGCTTTATTAAAAAATTCTAACTTAAACTTTATTGGTAATATAGAAGCTCGTGATGTAATGCGTGGTAATGTAGATGTTGTTGTTGCTGACGGTTTTTCAGGCAATGTGTGTTTAAAGACTGTTGAAGGAACTGCAGAAATTTTATTTACAGAATTAAAAACGGCTTCAACATCATCATTTAAAGCGAAATTGGGCGGATTGCTTTTAAAGAAGAATTTGAAGGGTATAAAAAATAAATATGACCATAAAAAAATTGGTGGTGCGCCTTTGCTAGGTGTTAGTAAAATTGTTATTAAATGCCATGGAAATAGTAAGGCTGAGAATATTGTTTCTGCAATAAATCAGGCTTATACTCTTGCTAGCAATAAGTTAATTGAAAAAGTTTCTAAAGCTGTAGAAGGCAAATCAACGGATAAAGAAAATAATGACTAAAAAATTTTTAGAACTATTTAATAAGTGTGATGAAAGGTTAAAACAAACGGCTTTAACGCATTCTTCTTACGCCCATGATAAAAATATAGACAGTAATGAAAGGTTAGAGTTTTTAGGGGACTCTGTTTTACAAATTATTGTAAGCGATTATCTTTATAAACACTATCATAAAGATGAAGGCAGAATGACAAAAATTCGTGCCGCCTTTGTTTGCACCGAATATTTAGCAACTTTGGCAAAAGATATGAATATTATGCCAATGCTAAAACTGGGGAAGAGCATCGCTGGTAAACCTGTATCAGATGCAATACTTGCAGATGCTATTGAATGTATGATTGCTACAATGTATTTAAGTTTTGGGTTAAATAAAATTTCAGATACTATTATAGAATGTTTAGATATTAAACAGAAATTAAAAATTGGATTTGAGGTAAAGGATTATAAATCAATACTTTTGGAATTCTGCCAAAACAATAAAAAGAAAGTAAAATACGAAATTACAGATGTGGAAACTTCTGGAGGACAGTCTACTTTTAGGGCAACAATTTTTGTAGATAAAGAATTTGTTGCTTACGGTCAGGGTTCTACAAAAAAGGTTGCAGAGCAAAATGCGGCAAAGTTGGCTTATAATAAGCTTACTAAGGTTGAAGTTTAAATTATATTGACTAATTTATTAGTTTTTGATAATATAATAAAGAAGGGAGGTTTAGTTTATGGAAGACAAAGAATTGTTTAATCTAGTGTTAGGAGAAAATGAAGAGATTTTAAAAACCTATCGTCCAAATAAGTTTCGTGCATTTTTTGCTCAAATTATATTATGGGGGTTTTTAATTATATTATGGGCTTTAATTTTGGTTGGAAATATTTTTGCCTATAAGGCAGGAGAATCTACAATGGGAGAATTGGCTGGCAATATTGCATTCGTTGTGATGTGGATTGTATTAATGTCGCTTTCTTTAGTGTTAACACATTTATGGTGTAACAAAACAGTTTACGCTATTACTAATAAACGAGTTTTAATAAGAACTGGACGAATTGGTGTAGATTATAAAAGTTTAGATTACAATATGCTAGGTGCTGTTACTGTTAATGTTAGCTGGGTAGATAAATTGTTACACAAAAACACAGGAGTAATTGCTTTTGGTAGTATGTCTAGTCCGCTTGTAAATAATGGTATGGCTAAGTTTGTGTTCAGCTTTATAAAAAATCCTTACGAAGTTTACAAAGAGGTTAAGGCTGTTATAGATGCGTCAAAATCAGAAGCAAATAAATAGTAAAGTTATAGCTAATGATAACAAAATAGATCGGAAGAGCGTCGTGTAGGGAAAGAGTGTCGTTAGA
>CANDFN010000073.1 GCA_947384015.1 uncultured Clostridia bacterium
CACCACCACACCACACGACACTCTTTCCCTACACGACGCTCTTCCGATCTATAAACCTAGTTTGTATAAAGCTATTACAAATAACTTTTTAAACAATAAAAGTTTAAAATTTAAAATTCCAGTTGTTATAACTACACCAGAAACAACAAAAGATAAGCTTGCTAAATTTACAAACTTAAGGGCAGATTTTTCTACAGACATTTCATCTTCATCTGCAGATAGAAAACATAATATAAAAAATGCACTTGCCAGTTTGAATAAATGTGAGGTGGCGCCTGGACAGACCTTTTCTTTTAATAAAACAGTTGGTAGACGCACAAAGGAAAATGGTTATCGCCAAGCTAAGATTATAGTGAATAACGAATTTGTAGAGGGCTTTGGCGGCGGGGTTTGTCAGGTCTCTACAACATTGTATAATGCCGCACTTTTAGCGGGGTTAGATATTAACGAGGCTAATAAACACAGCAAACAAATAAGTTATGTAAAATATGGGTTTGATGCCATGGTGAATTATGGCAGTAGCGATTTGCGTTGGACAAATAACACAAATCAAAAGCTTATAATAATTACAAACTACACAAATAATAAAGCTCGCATAAGAATTTTTGGCGAGGCGCTAGACAACATATCTTATAAACTTAAAAATGAAATAAAAAATGTTGTAGAGCCTGAAACTGAAATTGTAGTAGACGAGCAAGGAAAATATAAGGATAAAGTAGAGTTTGAAGACGAAAGTTTTTATCTTCAACATTCTGCCCGTGGTATGGAAATAAATTCTTACAGAGAAAAGTATATTAATGGTGTTAAAGTGGGCGAAGAATTATTACGTAAAGATAAATATAAAGTGCAGAATGCAATTAAAGTTGTAGGTGCTAAAAAGCGAGAGGTTAGCATTATAGACATATTTAACCTTGCAAGTTAAGTTTGCTAAAGGGGTCAAAGTTTTGCACCTAGTAATGTGGGATTTACTTAAACAAAGAAAAATTAAAAGAGATGTTGTATAATTTCTTATTCGTTAGGTTTATTGTTTACATCAGACAAATTTGTTAACGAAGTTTGTGCCGATAAAAGATTTATTTTTTCTAGCAAAAGTTGATAGTATAACTCTACGCGTTTTTCAAGGTCTGCCAATTGTTTTATTAATCTGTTTATAATTTCGTTTTCCATAAAGTTCTCCTACAAATATTTTAATAAAGATTTTTTCTATTAATCCAAAACCTGCCAAATTTACAATATGTATTGATAAACTGGCTTGTTTTAGCTAAATTTAACACAATTTTTTAAATTTTCATATAAAAAAGGTGTTGCTAAATTTCAACTTGTATGTTATAATAAATTAATAAAAATAGGAGTAAAAATGGATAAGAAATTAAAACTTTCATTTATTTCGTTAATGGTGCTTTCATGTGTTATGGTTGCATGGCTTACCTTGATTTCTTTCTTTAAAGGTTCGGCTATTGGTATGGTGGCAATGTTGCTGGTGATGGCGTATTTAACTTACAATATAGTTACAGATAGTTATGTTCGTTCTCGTATTAAAGATATGTTTATTTTAGCTATTATTTTAACCGCTTTAGAATTGTTTGTATTTATGGTTTTAGAATATGGCTGGTTTAATACTGAAAAAGTAGTTTTAGTGTTTATGCGCATTCAAACCATTTTAAGTATTGTTGGCATTGTGTTCTTTGCTTATGTTGTGTTCCGTATGGTTTACGAAAACAAAAGTTTAAGGCTTGGCACAGTGGAAAAGATGTTGGGTAATAATGCTCAAAGTGCAAAAAGGGTAAAACAATCTAAAGAGTTCACAAATGGTAGTTTGGAAGAAAAGCCAAACAAACAAAGAAAGGAAGGCACTTTTTATAACACAGTATCTTCCGATACAGACCAAGAAGGCGAAGAGTAAATTAAAAGCATCCTAATGGGTGCTTTTTTGTTTGTATTAATTAATTGTCTGCAGTGCTAAAAACAATAAGGCTATTGACAACTATAAAATTTGTGATATAATTTTATTAGGAGAAAATATATTGAACGACAGAATTTCTAGCATTGTTAAGAAAAAGTTTAGTAGCATTGTTTACGATAAAGAAAACAATGTTTTTAAAGATGCTTTTGGTAATGTTTATGAAGATAAATATGCTCTACAAAAAGCCATGCAGTTGGAGTTGACAGGTCAGTGTTATGGCGGACATATAGATATTGTTTATGATGGAATGTGGGGCAGTTGAGGTAAAGGTAAATTCTGTGGAGAAATGGCATTAAATAATGCTTATGATGTATGTGTGAACAACAATGCTCCAAACGCGGGGCATACCTTTGTTTTTGAAGATGGCAGAAAACTTGTAACAAGGCACATACCAATTGGTGTTGTAGACCCTTATATAAAATATTTAGTTATTGGCGAGGGTGCGGTTATAAATCCTTCAATCTTAAAGGAAGAAATAGAAAAGTATGCCGACCTTTTAGGCGGAAGGCCAATCTATGTGTGTGATAGAGCTGTTGATGTTGTGGAAGAAAACATACAAACAGAAAAAGAAAATTTAAAAACAGGAAGCACGTTAAAGGGTAGTGGTGCTGCTTTAGTTGATAAAATTATGCGTAAGAGAAGGTTGATCTCCAGCAATCCTATTATGCAGTTTATGCAGTCTTTAGCAAAAGAAGGTAAAATAAAGTTTGTTCATTCTAAAACCTTTTTCCCTAGTATTTATGAGGGTATAAACGGTTTTAGAGGAGATGAAACCATTTTAGTAGAATGTGGTCAGGGGGATGCCCTTGGCATTAATGGTAGTAACTACCCATTTGTAACAAGCAGAGATTGCGGGCCAAGCGAAGCAATTAAAAATATTCATGCAACAGATTACGGTCATTTAATTACAAAATATTGTGTAATACGCCCATACCCAATAAGGATTAATAATCAAAGCGAAATTGGTGAGGTTTACACTGGAGATTTTCAAGGTGCAGAAGAAATCTCTTGGGAGGAAGTTTGTTACAGAGCGGGGTTAGATAAAACTAGAATTATCCAAGAAGAACAGACTACTGTAACAAAGCGCACCAGAAGGGTGGCGGAGTTTAGTATTGCACAGTTTGAAGAAATGTTGCTAGACACTAAGCCGGACGAAGTGTTTTTAAATTTTGCCCGTTATATCAATGGAGATATAGAAGATTTAGATTATTATTCATCTTTGGACATTCAAAACAAATTTATAGAATTGGGTTACGCTTTAGATGAGGACGAGGTTGACGAGCAAGAAGCTAACGATGTTTATAATAAACAATATGCATTAGAAGAGGTGCTTGCCTATATTGAAGATATGGAAAAATATTTTAATAAAAGGTTTAAACGTAAAATTTTAAATATTACAAAGGTTGGAACTGGAGCAAGATGTGGCAAAACCTTAAATAGAGGGGATTGCGGTTTTGAAAATATTAGTGGCATAGATCATTCTCAAAGAACGCTACATCCGCTAGACTATGCAGATAAAGAAAATGTTTCGCCAAATATAAATCCATAACAGCCAAAATAACTAGCTATTTGTAGCTAGTTTTATTTTATTTTTAATAAAATGTTTTTTAAATCATTGACAAGTAAAAATTTTTATGTTAATATAATTATACACCGCAGAGGTGTTTTTTTAAAGTTAAAGGAGAAATATCATGGCAAAGAAAGCAAAAAGCAAAAGGGAAAAAATAATATTAGAATGCACTGTTTGTAAGAATAGAAATTACAACACAACAAAAAACAAAGCAAATGATCCTGATAGAAAAGAATTAAATAAATATTGTCCTACTTGCAAAAAAACCACAGCACATAAAGAAACTAAGTAGAGGTGAATAATGGCTAAAAACAAAAAGAACAATTCAAAAGCTAAAGCTCAAGCTAATACTAACACTAAGGTTGTAGAACCTATTGTGGACGAAAACACCAACGAAGTGATAGATATGGCTGTTGCAGATAAATCTGTAATTGAAGAGCAAGTTGTTCCAGCTGCGAATGCACCAAAAACAGAAAAAAGCAAAAATAAAGTTGTTGAAGTTAAAACTAAAGACATAAATAAAAAAGACAAAAAGAAAGAAAAGAAACCAAACAAAATGGTAAAATCTTTAAAAGACACTGGTAGCGAACTTAAAAAAGTTACTTGGCCAAAGTTTAAAGATGTGGTTAAACAAACTGGTATCGTTTTGGCGTTTACTATCGTTCTTGCTATAGTTTTATTTGGCATAGATCAACTATGCTCGCTTTTAACAGGGCTTTTATTTTAAGGAGGAAAAATGGCAGTAGTAGATAATAATATAGATAAAGAACCTCAATGGTATGTGCTTCATGTGTTTTCAGGTTATGAAAATGTTGCAAAACAGAATTTAGAAAATACTATAGAAAAGTATGATTTACAAGATAGAATTTTTCAAATTGTTATTCCAATGGAAGATGTTCTTGTAGAAAAACGTGGCAAAAAAACCCTTGTGCCTAAAAAAACTATGCCTGGTTATATATTAGTAAAAATGAAATACGGAGACGATATTTGGCACGCAGTAATTCACACACAATATGTAAATAGTTTTGTTGGCCCTAAAGGTCGCCCACAACCAATAAGTGATGAAGAAGCTAGAAGAATGGGTGTTTATGGTGGCACTGGTGAAGTTAAAGTTGAAATGAATGTTTCAGTTGGCGATACTGTAGAAATTTTAGAAGGCTCACTTGCAAGTTTTGTTGGCGTTGTAAAAGCTGTTGATACAGAAGGTCAAAAAGTAACTGCTCTTGTAGAAATGTTTGGTAGAGAAAGTGAAGTAATATTAAACTTTAGCCAAATACGTGTTAAACAATAGTTTTATTTAAACAGAAGGCTTTGGCCTTCTTTTTTTGTGCCAAAAACTGAGCTTTATAATACATATAAGCCAAATTTTAACAAAAACTAAACTTAGCAACCCCAAAACACTTGACAAAATGGACGGGGGGGGG
>CANDFN010000074.1 GCA_947384015.1 uncultured Clostridia bacterium
TCTATTGTTTTGTTTTCGTTTATAGATATAGGCAATGTGCCGTCTACTAAATTGGTTACATTTAAACCAGTTAGAATATAATCTGTTGGCATAAATACCATAGAAGCATCTTCTTCCCTACTTTCGGTAGAAGATGTTAAACTTAGTTTTGCATTTACTCTAAATGCATATGGTAAATTAGAACTTACTATTAAGTTTATTGGCAAGCGGTAAGAACCATTTGCATCTAAGGTTAAATTGTTAAAGTCGTAAATGTAATCAATATAATCGGTTGGATAACCTCTATCAAAATCTGTTACAGTTTTCCAACTCCAAACACCGTTCTCGTCCTTTTGATATTGAACCCAATCAAAAGTGATTGTTGGGTTGGCATTAAATTGATAACCGTCTAAACGAACAGTTAATGTGTTGTTAGAAGAACTTTCTTGAATTAAGTATGCGTTACCTTCTATTTTGTCGCTATCTCTATTATATTCCAAATATGCACCTGGAACAAATTTGGTTGTTAGTGTTTTAATTTTTTGTTGCCAAATGTCGCCAGTAGACATTGTTTTTGTTTCTAATGTAACATTAATTGTTGTTTCATAACCAGAGAAATTTTCCAAAGAAGTATGAATATAAATTACACCAGTATAAACCATTCTGCCGTCTTTTATTTCGCTAACCTTTTGAAGATTTCTACCTATTATATTATTATTGTTATCATAAATTAAGGATGCCCCTTCAATAGTTCTGTAAGTGTTTGTGTCGTTATCGTAAACAAGTTGTTCAAACATTACATAAACATTTCTGCCAAGGCTTGGAACAAATGTGGCTTCGCTTAAAATTCTAACATCGGTTACATCTGCATAACTAGGTTGTAACCTTGCAACCATAACTCCGCCTAGTCCACCCGGTTCTATAATAGAGGTTTCGGCAGAACCTGTAATTATGCTTTGATAGTTGTTTGCAGAATATTTTCTATTTGCAGCATAATTTTCTAATTCTACACCTTCCAATTTTGCAGGTTGAAGAGTTAGTTTAACATTTCTATTTAAATTACTATCGGTTTGAGCATATATATTAAGGTTTAGAACAATTTCACTTTCTATATACCTATTATTAAAGCCATCTTTTAATGCCAACTTAATGTCATAATCAAAGCCAAAGCCTTTTTGATATGTAGAACCTATAACAATATTAAATAATTCGATAACATAATCTACACCAGCATTTTCTAAAAGTGCATTTAATGCGGCCAAACTGCCTTCTTCACATTCAAAGGCAATGTTTAAACCGTCTACTCTGTCTGTTTCCATTACAAAGGTATTGCCAACAACTGTGGCAGATAAAGATTCAAATTTTCCGTCTGCGACAGTGTCGTCCACATAACTTGTTTGTAAAGATGCAGTTATTGGGAAGGTTGTTCCAGCTTGACCTTGTAATTTGGTTGGACTAACGGTTAAACCTTCTGCTGCTTGATAAACTTTTAAATATACTGTTGTGCTTGCAAGTTCTATAAAACTATTGTTTGCAAAGTAGTTTAAGCCAAAGTATTTATCTGTGTTAAGTTTTAATGTAAATTTAATTATGTTGTTTGCATCATCATCAAAAGTTGCATTGTCTACACCTAGTGCAACGCCCAACTGGTTAGATAATTTTTCAACACTAACTCCAGCAGGAGCTTCCCAACTTATTTCTAAAGCGTTTAATAATTCCTTTCTGCCATTTGCAATTATAGAATTATAAGAAATACCAGCATATATGTTGCTTGTGTTAAATGTAACATTTACTTTTGCCCTATCGCTATCATTTAAAGTTACAATGTCTAGCGCATATTCAGCCTCGCTTGTAGCATCTAAATATAAATTAGCATTAACAGGAGTAAGTGCATTAGCACCATATTCGGTAAAGAATATTGCATATTTACTTAAATCTGCATTAAATGTAGAATAACATCTAACCAAAATTGGTTTGCCATTGCTTACACCAGTAAAGGTTATTTCGTTACCGTTAATTTCGGCGCAATCATCTGCCAAACCTTCGCCTCTAACAATTTCAAATGCCACACCGCCAGTTGTCTCGTCACCACTTGGCAAGATGTCTACACTTAATAAGCCGTCGTCGTCAGCAGATAACAATTTATGAGTATTAACTCCTGTTAGCATGCTTGGCGCATAGAAATAGTTTACCAGCACAGTTTCCGTTATATCATATTCACTAGGGTTAAAGCCCTTCTCGTCATTGATATATACCGAGCTGATTTCTTCTACATATTTTTGATTTATAGAAACATTTATATCGCTTGGGCCCACTATCATTAGCGGACCATTGTCTACTAATAAATAAGGTAAAGCAAAAGTGTTTTCTTTTATTTTAACAGTATTGTAATATTGATTAACATTCCAAAGTTGTCTATAATCAGCCAAAATACCTGCATCATAAACATTTGGCATTAATTTGTTAAGTAATTCCGCATCTGTGTAATCATTTTGTTGATTGTTTTCTTCTACAATATAATTTACATAATAATCTATATTTAAGTTAAGTGTGTTATTGTCTGTTACAACAACGCCTTCACCATAATAAACTGTGTAATTAAATATACTTCTATCTAGATAGTAGTAAACATTTTCTGCACTATATCTATTATTGTTATAAATAATTGTTCCGTTATCTTGTAACACATAGTTTGCTTTAGCATAGTAACCGTCAATTTCATAATAAGTAGCGTCCGCATCAAATGCGTATGCAACGGCATACCCTGTTGTTTGTTTAACATAGTATGTTTTACTATTAAAGTTATCACTTGTTACAGTGTCTTCTGTAAGTTTAAACAAAGTGTCATGATTTACTTCTGTAACAGCTAATTTTTCAGTTTTAATAACATAGCCTAAATCTTCATAAGCAGAATAGTAACCATTTTCTGCTAAAACAACTGCATAAGCATTATTTGTTGTGCCATTGGTTATTATTTTGTTTTTGTTTGCAACAAGTTCTTTAACAGTTTTGTAACCATTAACAAAACCTATATAATAAGAGTTTGCAACAATACCTGTAGATAGCACTTTTAGTTCATTTTCTGCCTGCATATTAGCATAAACAAAGCTTCTATCTACAACTACGTCTCCTAAAGAGATACCTGCAACGTTTTCACCTTTTAATGGATTATAATCTTCATAAATAGATATAAAACTTTCTACTGTAGACAATCTAACTGTTGTTGTGTTGTCTGCCTCAGCAACAATACCAGCCACATTTTTACCTTGGATGTTAGACATTACAGTGCCAATACTTGCAAACTTAGCAGTTGCAAATATTACTCGTGAATTATTAATTGTGCCTTTGTCTGCTTTTGCAACAACACCAGCAACCGTATTTCGGTTTGTGTTTGCAACAAGGCTTAAACCTAAAACTGCACAAGTATTAATCGCGTTATCGTCAACTGCAATATTACCAGCAATACCGCCAAGGTAAGCATTTGCATTGTTTACGCCCGCTAAGCTTGTAACATTTACACGTCCGCCAATTATGATATTGGTTAAAATTCCACTGCTTAAACCAGCCACACCACCAATATAATATTCTACATTGCTTGCAGTTCTGTTGGTGTTTACAATGTCCATATTTAAAATAGCAGTGTAATCTATGCTGTTTAAACTTTCTTTGCCTAAATAACTGCCTTTAATTAAACCGCTGTTTAGTCCTGCTACACCACCTATATAGTTATTAACAGCGCTAGATTGAATATTTAATGTGTTGTGAACAAGAGTTGCTTCTGCAAGGTTTATAGAACCAAGGTTATTACCTACAACAGAGCCAAAAGCTATTGTTTGTCCATCAAAAGAAATGTTAGAAGAATTAACCGTTAGGTTTACATTTTCTATTAAACCTCTGTTTAAACCAGCAACTGCACCAACTATAGCGTCGTTTGCAATGCCAGAATAATTTACTTCTACATTTAAGTTATTTACTGTTGCTCCTTCACCCAACACGGCAAATAAGCCAGAATAGTTGTTGCCTTCAACTGTTTCAGTGTTTGCAACATCTAAGTATAAAGAAAGGGTGTAAGTTCTGGTAACAACACTGTTGTTTGCAATAATTTGCCTTGTTCCAGTTAATGTGCCTGTAAAGCCTTCAATAGGAGAAATTTCAAATTCTCCACCATTAGCCTTGCTTGCCATATCAACAGTAACATCTTTTGCCAATACAAAATATTTATTGCTATTATTTAATTTATTAAGTTCTTCAACATTTGTAATTGTGTATGGGTTTGCTGCACTTTCGCCATTGCTAATTGTTACAATTATTTCAGCATATGTTGCAAAAGTTTTAACATTGCCCTCTTCCACACAACTATCCATTGTGCCTATAACAAGTTTAAATATCCCGCCAATATTTTCAGTAACCGCTACCAATACACGCCCGTCTTCGTTAATAGTTACATCCAAACCGCTGAATGAATATGGAACAGGATCTAAAGGTTTGCCATCAACGGCAGCCAAGCTTCCGTCTAAATTTTGTGCATATCTATATAATTGATATCCAAGTTGAGTAAATCTTAAATCGTCACTATCATCTGCGTTGTCCCATTCTGCAGCCGCATAAAATTCTTTTGATTTAGATTCTTCATCAATTGTAGATAGGTATAAGTATGTTGTATTTGCTACACTGGTTTTATCTAAAACATCTGCTTCACCAGTTACAACAACTCTATCTGCAGGCTTATAAGTTTTAAATGCAACAGTGTAATACGCACTACTATCTGCCACCATTCCTAACCTGTAAACCATAAATCTAATTGTTACACCTGTAGTGGTAATTTCTCTTGTAAGTTGAACATTTACCTCACCGCTGTAATTATTTATAGCATTGTTTGACATAGATCGGAAGAGCGTCGTGTAGGGAAAGAGTGTCGTTTGTAGTGTTGTT
>CANDFN010000075.1 GCA_947384015.1 uncultured Clostridia bacterium
CAAGATATTTTGTATTAATAAACTTAAACCAGATTGTTACTGCAATACGGCGAGCAAATGTGCGCTCATCTTTTATAAGTTGTAAAGATAAATTAAAAAAATCTTTTATGTTTTTATCTGTAATTTTATATTCTAATAAATCACAATTAGCCCAGTTATCTACATCTTCTATGTAAGCTAATAAATAATTTTTATAAATAGTAAAATCTTTTATTTTTCCTATTAAATATCCATTTATAACAATAGTTTCATAAAACTGATTTAACTTTAAATTTAAAAATTCTATAAAATTTCCTTTGCAAATTTCTTTTGCAATATTTTTTAAAGTTGGTGTGGCTATTGCAAGCATAGGCATTTTTGTATTAATTATTTTTCTAGTCCACTCCTCTTTTTGAGGACATGCCATAGTTTTTAGATAATTTAAAAACTCTTTGCCCTCTGTTTCTGTCCAGTTTTGTTTTATTAATTCCATTATTTCCTCTTAAACAACAATTTAAATGAGTATCTAAACATTTCCATTCTGTAACTTGCATCATAATTAATAATGGCTACAACAATATGTCCTAAATTAGCCGAACTTATAGGGCCACAGTCTTTGTCCATACAATCGTAAGAAGCCGCCCAGTTATCTCCTAAAAGGAAGTATTCATCTTCGCCCAACACAATACAAGGCTTTCCACTTTCGTCAATACCCACCTGTTCAGGACAATGTGTCAAATAATATAAATAACTATTATAAGTGGAGCTATTGTCTAGCACAAGTTCTGCTCCGTTTACAGTGCTTACACCCAAAACTTCTATTTGAGGTTTTGTGTATAGCAATTTATTATTTACATAAAGATGATAATTAATTTCTCCAGCATTCAAGACTTCTCTATCTATTCTAATTTTATCGTTAGGCAAACCAACTAGACGTTTGACAACTGCTTCGTTTTTAGAAGTTTCTGGCCAAGTAACATGCGCCGAAACAATATCTCCCACCTTAAAGTTTGTAGATTTTTTATCAAGCAAGACATAATCTCCCGGTTGAGATATTCCGTTTGCATCATCGCCAGTTTGATAAACATATTCATTTAAATAAAGCGATAAATTTATATTAGGCACCATAGAATATTGGTTGCAGACACTAACCTCATATCTTCTTCTAAAACTTATTTGAACGCTTAAAACAAAACAAGCACCCGCCACAAGCACAAGTGCTAAAATTCCACCAATAATACGCCTAATATTTTTTGCCATAGTATAATTATATCAAAAAATTAAAAAAAAATAAAGAATAAGCGTTGCAAAACCGACAATTTGTAAAACTTTTTTGTGGCAAAATATGACAATTTTTAAATTGACTTAAGTTATAAAAAATGTTAAAATTTATCTAATATAAGTAGAATCTATGTATTATGAGGTTATTATGAAATTAGTGAAAATCGTTCCAGTTGCAACAACAAAGTTTTTAAACCTTTACAACGCCATTTATGAAGACAATGGTAAACAAAAAGTTTGGATATTTTCTTCTAGAAACACGCTAGACAATTTAACTTGTTTAACAAAAAAAATACATGCAGACACAGTTTCCGTTGTGCCAAGATATACCGACAAGGACGGAGATGCCGCAATAATTTTAAACAAAGAATTTAGAATGCCAATAAATGATTATGTCTACTCTTTTGTTTCTGGCTTGATTGACGAGGGCGAAACCCCTGTGCAATCTTGTTTAAGAGAACTAACCGAAGAAATAGGTGCAAAGCCAGAAGATGTTACAGAACTAAATCAATTAACCGACATAAGTTTTAAAAGCGAGGGCTTAACAGACGAAACCGCTGTGGTCTTTGAAGCACGAATAAACAAACTTGACAAACAAAACTTACAAGATAGCGAAGATATTAATGTTGTTATTATAAAAATTAAAAACCTACCAAAATTTATGAAAGGTAAAACTTTTAGCACCATGGCAGCAGTTTATCTACCTATGTTGGTAAGAGAATTTAACTTACAAAAGGCAACCAAATAAATTAGAATCACAACCCCATCAAAAAAGACTTTAACAAAATTTTTATAAACCAAATTTTATAAGTTGACAAACCCCCACTTTTTTGTTACTATTATTAAGCATTTTAAATTAAAACGCAAATGCTAAATTTGCGCCGTGCGGATATGGTGGAATTGGCAGACACGCAAGACTAAGGATCTTGTGGAGTAACATCCTTGCAGGTTCAAGTCCTGTTATCCGCACCAAGTGTGTTGTAAGAAAAGTCTTATTTCTTGCAACACTTTTTTATGCTTAAAACACTGGATACAGGGGTTTTATAGGGCATTTAAGCACAATATACAGATATACTATAAATCACAATTCAGTTCCTGCGAGTTCCAAGTCTTATTTAAAAAGCCAAGGCGATGCCAAAGCGAGCCAATTAATTTGATTTTTAACGAAAAATTAGAAAAAATAAAAACCGGTCGCAAAATCAAAAAATCAAAATTTGGTTAAAAATAATCAAAACCTAGCCACTTTGTGCCAAAACGGACATAGTAAATTAATCATAATAAAAACCACTAAGACTATATTTTAGTGGTTTAATAAAGATTAATCTTCGTTTGTTTTTTGTTGTATTTCTTGTAATTGTTTATTCATTTTTTTTATTTTTGCTTTTATTGAAAAATACATTGAACTCCACATTATTACATACACAAGTATAAATCCACCTACATAACAAAGCGCACCATATAAGTAGTGTGGCATCCAATTCATAATATAACCAATACCAAAAAATGGAATAACAATAACAGCAAAGTGCACCAAAGTCTGTTTTAGTAAACTCCACTTCTCAATTTCCCAAACTACTGACGATGCACCACATACTGCTCCAACGAATATTGAACAAAACATTTGCACAATTACTGCGGTTGTTTCGTTTCCTCCTAACCAATTTATTAATTCGTGTGGGGCAGGGAAATATTCGCCATGGCCTAAGCAGAGAGAAAAGATTATTGTAATGATTAAACTTATCACTACACCAATTGGAGCACATATAAGACTACGAACTAAAATTTTCTTTTTCATAATATCACCTCAATCCTAATGTGTTTTTTATTTTTGTTACATATCGCCTAGACACAAAGCAAATATTCCCATTAGACAAATGTACGCATATTGTGCCAGATATGCTCAAATCAAATTTCTTGGTTTTTTTGATGTTGATAATCTCCGAATTTGAAATGCGAACAAAACCTTTTTCACTCAATTTTTCTTCTACCTCATACAACCTTAAGTGCAAGACGTATTCATTTTCATCGGTAACAGCAAACACTTTGCCAACAGCGGTATAAATTCTAACAATCTCCATGGTTTCTAAAAGCAAAACATCATTGCCGCTATAACCCACGAAACCTTGCGGATTTTCATTAGACAAAAGTTGCATCAACGAAGAAATTTCTTTGGTCATTTTATCCGCAATTATTATTGCTTTTGGCTCTGAACAATTTTTTTCTAGTTTAAATTCAATTTTCACACATATCCCTCCTCGTATTAACAATAGTATTATACATTATTATTAGCGTGTTGCAACAAGGTCTAAACAAGTGGTTTTTTTTAGACTACAAGTGGTTTTTTACAGATTTTCATGCTTAGTACTTGAAAATTTATTATCTCAAGCCACTTTGTGCCAAAACGGACATAGTAAATCTTTTAATAAAAAACTGATACAGATGTCAAAGAGTTGTGGTATAATTTATTTGATTGCATAGAGCGATAAACAGTAATTTTGCTAGGGAAAATAGTTTTTATGACAACTATTAAAAAAATTCATATTCAACTACACGCACTGCAAGCAATACAAAAATTCTTGTTTTGTGTTGTGTGCTTTTTGTAATTTTATGCGGCGTAGCTTATGTGTGTTTTTATCAATTTTTTTCTTGAGAAGCATTTTCAGCAGATGATTGACGACGGCATTGTGGTAGAGGCGGAAATATATTCTTGCAGACAGCGCCACCTAAGGGCCCCTTATGCCAGTGTTTATAAATATGTTGATGAAAACGGTAGAAAGTATATCGGGCGTTTGAAACCGATTTATAAGACAAAAGAAGAAGCCGAAACACATATAGGCGAAACGGTTGAAATTTATATTGACGGTAAGGGCAAAAGCATACCTGTCGGTGAAAAACCGCACATAGGACGCTCTTTATTTTGGGTTATATTTTCAACCATATTGGTTTGCGTAGATAATGTCGGTATTGTCATTGTATCAATAAAAATCCACAAAAACATAAAGAATTGTAGAGATAATAAATTATAACAAGTATAACAAGATAAATTTCAATTGATCGATGCAAAACATTATATAAAAATCACGAGCAAAATTTCGTGATTTTTTATTACAAAAAAATTAAAAAAGTTGTTTAAAATCCATTTTTTAGTATTTCAATTATGGTATAGTGTGTATTATCAAAGGAAAGATTTAGATTATAAAAATGAAAAATTAAAACTTTAACAAAAAATCAAAATAATCAAAGAAAGCGTGTGAGAAATCAAAACTAGTCGCAAAATCAAAAGGTCGTAATCAAATTTAACATTATTAAGCATCCAGCCTATTAGAGTTTAAATTGAGCCTAGTTTTAGGCTCAATTTTTTATAATATACAATATTTAAGATTATGAAGAATAAAAAAACAAGAAGGAAATTTATTTATAGTAATAAATCATTTATTAATATTGTTCAATACTATATGAAAAGTCTAATATCGCAACCAATTTGACGCATCACTTTTATTTGCAATATAGTTGACTTTTGTATGCAATAAAATATAAAATAATAATAGGAGGTTTAAATATGATTTTTTACGATAGTTTTTTAGCAAGTGCTAATAGTAGCTGCACCTGCGATTATCATTGCGATGATTCTCCAAGATCGGA
>CANDFN010000076.1 GCA_947384015.1 uncultured Clostridia bacterium
ATAAACATATTTGAATTTAGAGAGGAGTTTGACCAAATGAATATTTTAGCAGTAGGAGATATAGTTGGAAGAACAGGAGTTGATAAATTAAAATCAGATTTACCTAAAATTATAAGTGAAAATAATATAGATTTTGTTATTGTAAATGGAGAAAATGCAGCAGACGGAATGGGACTTACAGAAAAGATGTATAAGGAAATTCTAGCAGCTGGTGCAGATATTGTGACAATGGGAAATCACACTTGGGCAAAAAAAGATATATTTAATTTTATTAATGATGAAAAAATTATTAGACCAGCAAATTATTCTAATAATAATCCAGGTAAAGGTTACCAAATATTAAATTGCAAAGGAAAGAGAATAGCTGTTATTAATTTAATTGGTAGAGTTACTATGAATATTCTTTCAGAGAATCCATTTTTAAAGGCAAAGGAAATTGTAAACAATATAAAAAATGATGTAGATATGATTTTTATAGATTTTCATGCAGAGGCAACTGGAGAAAAAATTTCTCTAGGATATTATTTAGATGGGGAAGTTACAGCTATCTTTGGAACACATACTCATGTCCAAACAGCTGATGAAACAATTCTTCCAAAGGGAACTGCATTTATTTCTGATATTGGTATGACAGGTGCAAAACATTCAGCATTAGGCATGGATATTTCAGTAGTAATAAAAAGAATGGAAACATCACTACCTGAAAAATATAAAGTAGCAGATGGAAAAGGAAAATTAAATGCGGTAATATTTACTGTAAAAGATGAAACAAATAAAGTAACAAAAGTTACTAGAATAAATAGATAAATAAAAATGTCTTGGCATAGCCAAGACATTTTTTATATAAAATTTAACAAAATTATTTTCTAGACTCAATAATTAGTTTTATACCTGTGCGTTCTTCACCTTCAACTTGAACTTCTGCAAATGCTGGTATACAAACTAAATCTACACCAGATGGGGCAACGAACCCTCTTGCAATAGCTACTGCTTTAATAGCTTGATTTAATGCTCCTGCGCCTATTGCTTGCATTTCTGCCTTTGTGCTTTCTTTTACCAATCCAGCTATTGCTCCTGCTACTGAATTTGGGTTTGATTTTGATGAAATTTTTAAAACTTCCATTTTTTTCCTCCTACTATTTTAAATTTTATTCTGTATTTTTTGAACTGCAATTATTTTACACTTAAAATAAATTGCTGTCTATACTTTTTTTAAAATTTTTTAAAAATTTTTTTTCGACTAAATTCGACAAACTTATAAAAGTTGCCTAATTTCAATGAAATATTGACATTTATAACTTAATTTAATAAACTTATTAAAATAAATTTATTAAAATATATGTAAAAAAAATAAAAATATAACTATAGTACAATAATAATTTTAGTATTATTAAAGATTAAATAATGATTTTAAACACTGATAGAATAAATATAAAACAAATATTTATATAATAAAAAATTAAACAATGATTTTAAACATTGATAGAAAAATATAAATACAAAAAACTAATAAGATAAACACTAAATAATTATTTACAAAATTAAATAATTAAATATTGAGTGAAAGGAAAAATGATATGGAAGTTTTAAAAATATTATCAGGTCCAATTTTAGGAGCATTTATAGGATTTGGAACAAACTATTTAGCAATAAAAATGTTATTTCATCCATATAAAAAAATAAAAATTGCAGGAATAGCACTTCCATTTACACCAGGTATTATTCCAAAAAGAAAATCTCAAATTGCAAAATCTGTTGGGGAGGTTGTGGGGAATGAACTTTTTACTAAAAAAGATATTCAAAATTTTTTATTATCAGAACAAATTCCAAAAAAGCTATCAGATAATTTTGTCCATTCTTTAAAAAACAATGATAATAATATAAAAGAAAATTTAGCTTTTTTAGTTAATGAAGAAAGATATATGTTATTAAAGGATAAAGTAAAAGATATTATAACTTTAAAGCTTCAAAATGCAATTTTAGATATTGATTTAGGAGAAGTTATAACAAAAGAAGCTGAGCTAATTGTTAAAGAAAAAGTTACAAATCCATTAATAAAAATGTTTTTAAGTGATAATTTAATATCTAGTTTTTCTGTTTCTATTGCAAATAATATTGTTAAGGATTATGGTTTTGCAAAAGAAAATGACACGATTGTTACAACTTGTGGTGTGCCAAAACAAAACGGAAGCACAAACTTAATTAAAATTTCTAAAATTTATTAAATTGTTTTTAGGAGAAAGTAATGTATTATTTTACAGCAGATATTCATTTTGCCGATACAGAATCTATGAAGGCAGATAATAGACCATTTAAAACAATAAAAGAATATGATAAATTTATAATAAAAGATTGGAACAAAACCGCAAAGAAGGGTGATACCATATTTGTTTTGGGAGATTTGCTAGACTGCGATGGAGTGAGTAATACTGTTTGGCAAAAAGGATTGAGTTATATAAAAAAAGTTAAAGCAGATGTTGTTTTGATTATAGGAAATAATGAAGAAAGAATTATATCAAAATTTTTTGGTGGCTCATTTACTGCGTTTACTAAACATTGTGTTGAGCACGGAATCAAGTCGGTTCATAAGCATTTGGTAATAGAATTGAATGGTGAGAAGTTTAATCTTGTGCACCAAATAATGCACGGAGATAAACATTATATTAATCTTTTTGGACATACTCATCTTTGTTCTGGTTTATATCATCCTTATGGCTTATGTTTAAGTGCAGATTTAAATCATTTTAGACTTTTTACTGAAGAACTTCTCTTTAGTTATTTAGAAAGAAAACGTAATTATTGGGATCCTGATGATAATACAAATTATCCTAATCCATTTATAAAAAAGGTGAAAGGTAAATGGGTTAATATAAAGAAAGAAGGTTCGCCGTTATGGCAAAAATATAGTAAAGATAACTCTTTTGTTTTAAAAGAAGATGAATAAACAAATGAATTTATTAAAATAATTAAAAATTAAATTAATTTACTAATAGTTGAATATAATAATTGTATTAAATGAAACAAAAATTAAAAAAGATATTTGATAATAATACCACTCATGGCAAGATTTTAAGGCTACTTTTAGTTGTAGTTGTGCTTGCCACTATTTTAATATGTGGTTATTTTATATTAAAAGCAACAGGCTTGTGGGAAAAAGTCAATTCGGTAGACAAAATACGCAACATTGTGCAAAGGGGAGGCGCGTTTAGTTCTATTGTGTTTTTATTGTTCCAAATTTTGCAAACAACAGTGCTACAAATACCAGCAATATTTGTAACAATTGCGGGTGCTGTGATATTTGGTAGATGGCATGCTTTCTTTTTAAGTTATCTTGGTGTAATGATTGGTAGCATAATTATGTTTTGGATAGGGCGCAAGGCGGGGCGTAAATTTTTATATTGGCTTGCCGGCGAAGAGAGTGCAGAAAAATGGATTAAACGCATGTCTAATGGTAAGTATCTATTTTTCTTGATGATGGTGTTTCCAATGTTCCCAGACGATATTCTTTGCGTTATTGCGGGTATGACAAACATGAGCTTTTCTTTCTTCTTTTGGACAAATATGTTGGCGCGTGGCATAGGTATCGCTTGCACAGTGTTCTTTGGCAGTGGCGCAATTATACCATTCCATGGATGGGGACTTATTGTTTGGGCAGTAATAATTATAGTAATAGCGTTGTTGTTCTATTTAAGTGTTAGATTTAAAGATAAAATTGATGATATGTTAAATGGCATAATACACAAGAATAAGAAGAAAAATAAAAACGAAATAGAAGTTGCTGCTTTAAGTGTAAAAACTGAAGATGTTGGCGAAGTTGAAAAAGAAAAACAAGAAGAGAATGATGCGATTGAAAATACAACGGAAACAACTAAGCAAAACACACAAGCATTACAAATAAAAGAAAAGGCAGAAAAAAACGAAGGCTAAAAGGCTTTTGTTTTTTTTGTTTGCTGCGATAAGTATGTTGAGATAGATGTAAGGTTTTTTATAAATTTTAATTGTATTATAATAACGATTATGATATAATATTTATATGGAAAAGGAAAATTTTAAGTGTTCCAACTGTGGTGCGCCTTTAAAACTGGAAGATAGAGTTTGTGCGTATTGTGGTGGTTCAAATCAAAATTATAAGAAGGAAGAAGCTAAACCTATTCAAACAGAAAATAAAGAAACAAGTTTTGGCGAAGAATTTGGCAATATGATGGGCGAATTGTTTGGTGGAATGATGATGGGAGGCTTGATGCGTAGCATAGGAAGAAGTTTAAGAGGATCACGTCCGCCACATACACCAAAAGGAAGGAGATAAAAGGAGTAATTTATGGGATTTTTTAAAAAACAATTATTATCGGTTATAGAATGGAAGGATGCGAGTAAAGATGTTATAGTATATCGCTACCCATTAACCGAAAGAAGTGAGATAATGAATAGTTCAACTTTAATTGTCCGTGAAAGTCAAGTTGCAATGTTTATGCATAAAGGAGAAATTGCGGATGTGTTTGGTCCAGGCACTTATAAGTTGGCTACCGAAAATATACCATTTTTAACCAAGATCTTAAGTTTGTCTACAGGCGGAAATTCTAGAATTAAAGCAGAAGTATATTTTATTAACACAAAACGATTTTTAGGGCTTAAGTGGGGAACTCAAAATCCAATAATGATGAGAGACTACGATTTTGGCAACATTCGTTTGCGTGGTTACGGCACTTATTCAATTAAGGTTGATGACCCTACCAAGTTTATGCGTGAATGTTTTGGCACAAATGCGGTTTATCGTGTGGGAGATATAGAAACCCAATATAAATCTAGCATTATACAAATTTTAACTGATGTTATTGGCGAAAGCAAACTTTCAGCCCTAGACCTTGCTG
>CANDFN010000077.1 GCA_947384015.1 uncultured Clostridia bacterium
CATATTTAGTTAATTAATACACCTAAATTAAAAATTTTAAAAAATTATTAAAATTTTATTGACAAACATTTTATAAACTGCTATTATATTAAAGCATGACGCATTATTTTTTATATGTGTGGTGCTAAATATGTTGTGGGGGATTAGCTCAGTTGGCTAGAGCACCTGCCTTGCAAGCAGGGGGTCAGCGGTTCGAATCCGCTATTCTCCACCATTAAATAGGCATTAAGCTTATTTAACATAAGGCGGACAATATGTTGCGCCAAAAACCTTCCTTCTTTTAAGAGTTTTACTCTTATAACCGATATGCACCTCCTTATTGGTTTTAAACCACATATCGGTTAACGACAGTAAGTTTTGAGTTACTCCTACATGGAGTAACCAAGACAAAATTGTTGAAAGCCATTAAAGGTTAAAAAATAATAAATAGGATTATTAAAAACTTCCACGAAAACTTGTTTAAGTGGAATAGAGAAGTAACCTAACTAAAAGCCTATAATAGTTGAGCATCGTGAAACGATTTGGCATAAGTGAGTGTTGCGACGAAGAGATGTGGCTCAGCAGGTTAGAGCACCACCCTGAAGCCGAGCGAAGCGAACGCCAAGTTTATTGCGATAGCAAAAACTTATAAGGTGGGCGACTTGATTTATCAAGGCGAAGTAATAACCTTATCTGGGTGCTAAAAACAGATGAAAAGTTTTAAAAACAAAAAAATATAGAGATGTAGCTCAGCAGGTTAGAGCACCACCCTGATAAGGTGGGGGTCGGTGGTTCGAGTCCACTCATCTCTACCACACGGCTTTTGCCTTCTGTAATCAAATTCACGCAGGACGTGAATTTTTTAATTTATAAAAGATGCCTAATAGCATCTATTTTTATTAAGCTATTCTTTTATAAGTGTATCTTTTTTAGTTTAACAATTATAATAAATCGTCCTTTATTGATTTTAAAAAATATAAATAATAGTAAAAATAAAAAAGTGCTTGACAAAATTAATTTCTCGTTTTATAATAATAATATGAAATTAATAATTGATTGCGACAAAGATGATAATTTATTAACCCATAATTAATGAGTTCCATTTTTGTAACAAAAAAAATAAGAATATCAACTTCATGGAACTCCATGGAGTTGTTTTTATTTAAAGGAGATATTATGACAATAAAAAGAATAAGTGATGCCGTGGCGGGCGAAAAATTTTAATTAACAAGACCTGCCAAAGCACGGTTGAGATACAATATTTATAAATTAAACAAATAATAAAAAGGAGAAATTATGCAAATTAGAGAAATAAAAAGCCATAATGGAGAAGTTGTAGAAATACATGGCTTTGTTAAACAAATACGAGAATTAAAAAAGATGCAATTTTTGGTTGTTAAAGACATAACCGAAAGTGTGCAAATTACAATATTTAAAGATGAAGAGCATGCAAAGTTAAACGATATCGTGTCGGGTTTAACTGTAGAATCCTCTGTAACAATAGAAGGGGTTGTTAATGTTAGCGATTTTGTAAAACTTAATGGAGTAGAAATACTGCCAACAAAAATTGTTGTGGAAAATTTGGCACATACACCTCTTCCAATAGACATGACGGATTTTAGTGAATCTAACCGCGACTTAAGATTAGACTGGCGTTTTTTAGACTTGCGCAGCAGAGAACATCAATTGATTTTTAAAGTTCAAACCACAATAGAAATGGCAATGAGAGAGTATTGGACAGAACACGGATTTATTGAAATTCATTCTCCAAAACTTATGTCTAGCCCAAGTGAGAGTGGTGCAGAATTGTTTGAAATAGACTATTTTGGCGGTAAGGCTTATTTGGCACAAAGCCCTCAATTTTATAAGCAAATGGCAATTGCATCTGGCTTTGAAAAAGTGTTTGAAATAGGGCCTGTGTTTAGGGCAAACAAATCCCACACATCACGTCATGATACTGAATTTACAATGGTGGACTGTGAGTTCGCTTGGATTAAATCTTACGAAGATGTTATGAAGTTTGAAGAAGAGTGGATGCAATATGTGCTAACAAAAGTAAAAGAAAAACATGGTGAAGAAATAAAAGAAGTGTTGGGCAAAGAGGTCGTTGTGCCAACCTTACCGTTCCCACGTATAACTATGGCAGAGGCTAAAAAATTGGTAGAAGGCATGGGCTATACAATCCCGCCAGAAACCAAAGGTGACCTAGACCCAACTGCTGAAAAGATGCTTGGAGAATATGTGCTTAAAAAATATGGGCATCAGTTTGTGTTTGTTACAGAATTTCCAACTTCTATTAGACCATTTTATCATAGATATAAAGAGGGCGACCCAACTAAAACTTGCTCGTTTGACTTGTTGTGGAATGGACTAGAGCAAACAACTGGTGCGCAACGAGAACATCGCTTAAACGTGCTGGTTAAACAGGGTATTGAAAAAGGTTTAATCTCTAAAAAGGCATTAACAAAAACGGGTGAAGTGTTAGAAGAATATTTGCCAGAAAGTATGAAAAGTTATCTTGCATGCTTTAATTATGGTATGCCACCACACGGAGGCTTTGGCTTTGGACTAACCAGAATGTTAATGAATCTTTTAGGCTACACAAATGTTAGAGAAGTTACATTTATTTACCGTGGAGTAGATAGGTTAACCCCATAATTGAGTATGAATATAAAATTGTAAAAAAGATAAATTATAAAAACACATTAAAAAGGTGTATTAACAACCAAATACTACAAAACACAAAAAATCTAAAAAAGAGAATATCAAATTCTCTTTTTTGTTTTAGCAAAGAGTTTTTGTTAACTCTTTTACTGATAAATCGTGTAACCAAACCGGTGGGACTTCTAATGGTGTTAATGCAGAGTAAATGTTGAATTTCTGCATTTTTAATATAGCATTGGCGTAGGCTAACAAAATTTTGGCAGTTAAAAGCGGATTAGATGTCATACTTAATTCAAAGTGTGAAGAGAAAGCATCGCTGTCTATATTAGAGTATGAGTAAATATTTCCCTGATGAGCAAGTGAGTTGTGTTTTGTGTCCAATTCCTTTTGAGATATAAATTTTACACTGGTAGGTTGACCTAAAAAGTAATTTGGTATTTTTTTTATGCTTTGTTCAATTTCTGCTTTCTTTTCGTTGGCAACAACATAACATTCTCTAAAATGTTTTGCTACATTAATTGGCAATCCCTTTTTGGCAAGTGCTACCGCTTTAGGGTTTGGCACAGTGTATTGTTTTGCATCTATTACACCATCAACCTTTCTAACTGCATTTGAATGCCCTAAACTTATGCCTTTGCCCCAAAAACATTCGGTGTAATCAAAAATGCTTGAATATATTGCACGCATGACAGAGAATAAGCCTGGGTCCCAACCACAACAAACTATTGCACTTGTGTTTGCTGTTTTGCAAGCTTTGCCAACTTTTTCAAGATGTTCTGGTATTTTTGCATGAGTGTCAAAACTGTCTATAACATTAAACATTTTAGCAATTTCTGGGGTTTGAGTTGCTAAATCGCGTTCTGAACCACTGCACATAAACATAACATCTATTTTGCCTTTAAAATTTTTGGCTTCCTCAATCGTGTAAGTTGGGTTAGTGGATTCCACCTTTCTACGAGAGAATATCCCAACAATCCTTATGTCTTTATTTAAAGATGCAACTTTTTCTACAGCTTTACCTAAATTGCCATAACCAACAATACCAATTTTCATAATTCCTCCATATTTTATTATGATTGTTAATCGTATAATATCATAAAAACCTTAGCTTAGATAATATTTTGTTTAAGATAAACAAAAAAGCCACAGAGGGCTTAATTGTTATTTAATGCTTCTAATTGGCTGATATGTTTGCGGAAGAAATCTTCCTTTTCTTTTAGTGTGGTTAGTTTAAGATTGCGAGAGGTGTCTAAACAATCATAAAATTTGTTAAAGATGTATTCCCAGCTAAAACATTTTTCTTTGTCAAAACCAATGTAGTCTGCAACGTTTTCTGTTCCAGCAGTGATAGGATGTAATAATATGTTTGCCACAAATATTTGTTGCATAGTGTTTGCAGTTAACTTTGCAAGTAGGTCTGGTGTGTTTGCGTTTTTAACTTCGCGAACCCAGTATTTGTTGATATTACGCACAAACACATCTACTACATTTAATGCCATATGGAATTTGCGCTCATACATTAACCTTTCGTAGTTTAGTATTGCGGTTTTACATTCTTCCATAATGCTATCGTCAATATCGGCATTTGGTAGAACTCCGTTAAAATTGTTTTGCGTAGAGTAAAATATTGTGCGTAAAATTCGGTTATAAACATTTGTTAATAAATTGCCTTCTATTGTAACAGGATCTATATCTTCTTCCTTTGCATTTTTGTTGTAAGGTTTTGGGTTAAAAGAAGCCGAATTATTGCCTAAATTCATAGCTAAAAAGTGCATCCTAAATTGGTCTGGTGTATAATAATTTAATAATTCCTTAGCAAATGGAGGTTTTATTTTACCAGATGAAGATGCCATAGTATTCATCCACAACAAATATTTTATTGGCACAATAGTGGTTGTTTGTAATTCGCCGTCTGGGGCAGGGAAGGTTGGCAATTTCCCTTGCATGCTTAACCAAATTGCTTGTTGAGCATGTCCATAAAAGTTAATATTATCTTCGCCTATAAACTGGAATACTTCCGCATCTTTACTGCACCAAAACTTTTTCCATTCATCATCAGGTTTACCAACACTTTCTAAATAAGATCGGAAGAGCACACGTCTGAACTCAAGTCACCATAATACATCTCGTA
>CANDFN010000078.1 GCA_947384015.1 uncultured Clostridia bacterium
TAACAGAAGGAAAACTAACACTAGGCTACCAAATTCAAAACCACAGCCAAATAACTCTAAACTACCTAGCTTACAAAGACATCTCACAAGTGTATTAGGAACACACACATCCAACAAATCTACCACTAAACGAATCTTATATATTCCTTATTTTAATAAAAGAGGGCATTTACATGCCTTCTTTTTATTTGTTGATATATTTTTAATTTATTTTAAAGGCTTTATAAAAACTATAAAACTTTTTATTTTTTTTGGCAAAAACAGTTGACATTTGGGAATAATAGTGATAGAATTCTTATGAAGGTCAAAGATAGTCAAACATATAAAAAATTACAAAAAACCAGCTAAAAGGGCTATTAATAAGGAAAAAAGGAGGGAAAATGAATAAAAGCATAAGTGATTTGATAGAAGAATTTATAATGTCTAGTTTGGATGATGATGATTTTATTGAATTATCGCGCAATGATTTGGCAAAATTCTTTGCATGTGTTCCAAGCCAAATAAATTATGTGCTTAACACAAGGTTTACTCCAAGTAGAGGGTTTGTAATAGAAAGTCAGCGTGGAGGCAGTGGATATATTAAAGTTATAAAAATGCAAAACAACAATAATAACTACCTAAAAAATGCTTTGTCATTAACTGATCAGCCATTAAACAACATGCAGGCAAATCAGCTATTGGATGAACTTAACATAAGGGATGTTCTAACTGATAGGGAAAGTTCTATTATAAAAAGTGCAATAAACACAAAAGCACTAAATAATCCAATAAATATAGACAATACTTTAAGGAGTAATATATTGAAACAGATTATAATTGAATTAATGAAAAGGGAGGAGGAATAATGAACTGTGATAGATGTGGAAGACCTAGCGTATATCATTCTACGCTAATTGTAAATGGTGTTAGCCAAACAACAAATTTGTGCCACGATTGCGCAATAAAAGAAGGTGTTTTTGATAATTCACCTACAAGCATTTTTGATGATATGTTTGATGTGTTTTCTTCTTTTTTACCATATGAAAAAGAGAATGATGTTAAATGCCCAGTTTGTAAAACCAGTTTAAGAGAATTTAAAACAACTCATAAACTTGGTTGCCCAAATTGTTACGAAGCTTTTAGGGAAGAGGTAAAGGCTGTATTATCTCGCACAGCACCTAATAATTTCCATAAAATAGAGGCTAGCACAACTAAAAATAAAGGAGAAAGCAAACAAGACAAAATTGCATCTTTACGTGCAGAAATGGCACTAGCGGTTAAAGAAGAGCGTTATGAAGATGCTGGTAAAATTAAGAAACAAATACAAAAGTTGGAGGCGGAAAATGATTAATGTTTTACGCACAAAAATAAGTATTTATCGCAATGTAAAGGATTTTAAATTTGTTCCAAAACTAAATGATGACTTTAAAAATAAAATTGCAGAAACGATAAAATCAGCTTTGCCTAATTTTATAGAGACCAAATTAAAAGATGTTAACAATACCACTCAAGCTAAATTGTATGGCTTAAAAAACAACAATTATCCAACTGTTTTTCTAGATAAAAATGGTAAGGTTGGCATAAGTTTATTTGAAGGGGAGCATATTCAAATTACTACTTCAAATTATGGTTATGATAAAGATGTTTTTAAAGATGCTGTTGCAGTTAGCGACATATTAAAAAATAAAGTTAACTTTGCTTATAGTGATGAATATGGTTATTTAATGAGCAATTTATCTTTAATAGGTAATGGTTTAAAATGCGAGTGTGATTTTGTTTTAACTGGAATTAACAAGTTAAATAAAATATCACAAGTTAAGCAAAATGTTTTAAAATTGGGCTATAAATTAACCGAAACTGATGAGGAAGATGTTTACACATTGTCAACCCGTTGCAACCTAGGTAAAACAATGCAAGAGGTTTGGAATGATTTTGACCAAATGGTGCAAAATTTGCAAGAACTTGAAAATGAAAGTGTAAAAATGTTGGGTAGTGAAGACGGTGATGAGATGTATGATAAATATGTTCGTTCACTAGCAATATTGAAAAATGCTCATATAATGCCATTTGACGAATTAAAACAGCTGCTTGCACAACTTCGCATAGGTTTAAATTTAGGTTTTAAAGAGGTTGGCTTAAATAAAATAAACGAACTTCAACAACTAATTTTAAATAAAAATAGTCAGTTTGTTTCTAAAAGCGAGCTTATAGACTTGGCCACGAAAGTAAAGAAAATATTGAAAGGAGATTAATATGTATAATTTAACAGATTTAGCTAATAGAGTAGTTCAAGTTGCCAGTCAGTATGCTTCACGAAAAGGTAATCAGGTTGGCACAGAGCATATTCTTTATGCTTTAACAAAAGTAGAAAGTAAGGCAAAAAGATTGTTACTATCTTACCGTGTAGATAGCAATATTGTAGATGAAATTTTAAACAAAGTGGGTGGAGGTGTGTCTTCTAATTCTATAGAATTAACACCACGCACAAAAGAGCTTTTATTAATAGCTAGCAGTGTGGCAAAACGCACTCGTTCTCAGTATATTTCTACCGAGCATTTACTAGTGTCTTTACTTAGCCAAGAAGACAGTTTTGCAATAAATGTATTAGCAGGCGTGTTAAAAATTAATGTTTACGAATTAAGAACACGTGCTATTGGTATAATAAGCAACAATACAAATTCTGCCAATGGCATTATTAACAATTTTGAAGATGACGGGCTTGTGGAAGTTGGTAATCTTAATGGCAAGGCAAATCCTCAATCTGCACCACAGCACGGTTTTATGAGCGAATTGCCACAAGAGTTGTTAGATATGGGGAGCGATTTAACCTTACGTGCAAAAAATGGTAAGATTGACCCTATTATAGGCAGAGACCAAGAAATAGAGCGTATGATTGAAATTCTTTGCCGTAAAACAAAAAACAACCCAGTGCTTATTGGTGAAGCAGGTGTTGGTAAAACCGCTGTAGTAGAAGGTTTGGCTCGTAGAATTGTATCTGGAGATGTTCCTCAATTTTTAAAAAATAAAACCATATACAGTTTAGATATTGGTGGGCTTATGGCGGGCACTAAATACCGTGGTAGTATGGAGGAAAAATTAAAAAATGCTATAGACATAATTGTTTCTAATAAAGATATTATTGTGTTTATTGACGAAATTCATACACTAGCGCAAGTTGGTAGTGATAAAGGAGAAACCAACCCTGCAGATATGTTAAAGCCATATCTAGCACGTGGAGAAATGCAAACAATAGGTGCAACTACTACAGATGAATACAGAAAGTATATTGAAAAAGATAAAGCGTTAGAGCGTCGTTTCCAACCAATAACATTAGACCCTCCTACAGTAGAGCAAACAATAGAAATTTTAAAAGGTTTACGAGATAGTTATGAAGCTTTCCACAAAGTAAAAATTACAGATGATGCAATTAACGCTGCCGCAACATTAAGTGATAGATATATTCAAGATAGAAGTTTGCCAGATAAGGCTATAGACCTTATTGATGAAGCTTCTAGTAGAGCAAAAGTTAAAAGCAATTATGATACAACAGAAATAAAAGAATTAAAAAAACAACTTGCAAAGTTAGAAGCAGAAAAAGAAGATGCTGTTCATCAAGAAGACTTTGAAAAAGCAAGTAAATTGCGGGATAAAATAAGCAAGTTAAATGATGAGATTGCGCAAAAGAAAGTTAGCCAATCTGGCACAGATAGAATGGTTACAATAAACGAACAAGATGTTGCCGAAGTGGTAAGCAAATGGACAAACATACCATTAACAAAATTAACAGAAGGCGAAGCAGAGCGTTTATTAAACTTAGAAAAAACTTTAAAAGAAAGGGTTAAAGGTCAAGACGAAGCGGTGGAAAAAGTTGCAAAAGCTATTCGCCGTAGCCGTATAGGAATTAGGGATCCAAAACGCCCAATAGGAAGTTTCTTGTTCTTAGGCTCTACAGGTGTTGGTAAAACAGAATTAAGTAAAGCCCTAGCAGAAGCACTGTTTGATGACGAAAACAAAATGATAAGGCTAGACATGAGTGAATTTATGGAAGCTCATAGTGTAAGTAAACTTATAGGCAGTCCTCCCGGATACGTTGGCTTTGATGATGGTGGTCAATTAACCGAACAAGTTCGCCGTAAACCTTATAGCGTTGTTTTGTTTGACGAGATTGAAAAAGCACATCCAGAAGTGTTTAATATGATGCTTCAAATTTTGGATGACGGTAGATTAACTGATAGCCATGGTAAAGTTGTAAGTTTTAAAAATACACTTATTATTATGACGTCTAATATTGGTAGCGACAAGATAAATAAAAATAAAGTAGACCTAGGTTTTAATGAATCAAGCAAGCAAGACAACTCTCAAATAATGCTTAACGAACTTAAAAAATACTTTAAGCCAGAACTTATTAACCGTATTGATAACATTGTTATATTTAATAAGTTAGCACCAAGTGTATTAAAAGACATTGCTAAAAAGATGCTTGCAGAACTTAACAGAAACTTAAAACAAAGTGGAGTGGAAATTAAGTTTACAACAGCAACACTTAATCACCTTGTTAAAAATGGAACTAATGATGACTTTGGTGCACGTCCGCTTAAACGTCTTATTACTAGTAAGATTGAAGACGAATTGGCAGATAAAATGTTGCGCGGAGAAATTAAGCCAGGCGACCAAATTTTAATAGATTGTAAGAATGATAAACTTCAATTTTTAACAAAACAAAATAATGATGATGAGTAATAAGTA
>CANDFN010000079.1 GCA_947384015.1 uncultured Clostridia bacterium
CGCCTAATAACATCTTTAAGTTTACAAATTTCTTTATAAAAACCTAAAGTTTCTGCTGACATTAGTTTATTTAATTGTTCATATTCTGTTTTTGCATATTCTTTAAAATCAGCCACTTTATCTGCAATATTAAACTGTTTAGCATATATTTCTGCTTGCAAAACTGCATCTACCTTATCTAAAATTTCTACAAACTTAACTTCGGCAGTTGTTTGTTTTTCAAACTCTAACCAAAGAGTTTCTATTTCTGGCATATTATATTCTTTACTTAAGCGCTTAACACAAGCATATTCGTTATTAAACTTTACGTCTTTAGTAACCCTATCCATAGGAACAACATCGCCTGCATCAATTTCACACAACTCGTGAAATAACACCATTTTTAGAACTTTTAATTGATCTAACCCTAAATTGTTTTTACTCATTAACTCGCAAGCTAAAAGAAACATAGAAAAAGTATGCTCAGCGTCACACTCTTGCCTTGTTCTTGGCACACCATGCAACGCCCAACCTCTTCTTTCTATTTCTTTTTCTTTACAAATTTCTTCGTAAAAAGTCATTAAACAAGTTCCTTATTCTTACATTTATAATGTATAGTTGTAATTAAACTATCTAAGCTTGTGCTGTAAGTATTGTTGCTACCACGTTCACGCACAGAAACTGTTAACTCTGCACATTCCCTATCTCCAATAACTAAAACGTAAGGGATTTTATCTTTAGTTGCAAAACGTATCTTTTTACTAATACTTTCGTTTGCAGTATCTAATTCTACCCTAAAACCTCTTTCTTGCAAACGTTTTTGCACATCTGTTGCATGCGGTATATTCTTTTCGCTTACTGTTACAATTTTTACTTGAACTGGGCTTAACCAAACAGGCAAAGCACCTTTTGTTTCTTCCAAAACAAATGCAGTAAATCTATCTAACGAACCAAGTATTGCACGGTGAATAACCACTGGACGTTTTTTGCTTCCGTCAGCATCAATATATTCCAACTCAAAACGTTCTGGCAACTGATAGTCCAACTGAACAGTAGAAAGTGTTATATCGTGCCCTATTGCACTTCTAACTTGAACATCAATTTTAGGTCCATAGAAAGCTGCCTCACCAACAGCTTCATAATAATCTGCACCACTATCTTTTAAAATCTCACGCAAGGCACTTTCACTCTTTTCCCAAAGCTCGTCATTGCCAAAGTATTTTTCTTTATTTTGAACATCACGTAAAGATAAACGAAATTTATAATTCTTAAAGCCAAAGTCTTTATAAACATCTAAAATTAGTTTAATAACACCTTCTACTTCGCTTTTTATTTGATTAGGACAACAGAAAATGTGACAGTCATTTTGAGTGAATGCTCGTGTGCGCTCTAAGCCACACAAATTACCACTTGCTTCAAATCTAAAATCGTTTGCAATTTCGGCAAGACGTAAAGGCAAATCACGGTAAGAATGCATAAAGTTTTTGTAAATCATCATATGATGAGGGCAGTTCATTGGACGCAAAACATAAGCTTCTTCATCTAATTCCATTGCTGGGAACATATCTTCTTTATAATGGTCCCAATGCCCAGAAGTTTTATATAAGTTTACATTGCCAAGTGATGGTGTCATAACATGTTGATACCCTAGGGCGATTTCTTTTTTCATAATATAATCGCTTAATTCGCGACGAACAACAAACCCTTTTGGCAACCAAATTGGAAGGCCACGACCCACCAACTCGCTATACATAAATATTCCAAGTTCTTTACCAAGTTTTCTATGGTCACGTTCTTTTGCTTCTTCTTCCAACCTCAAGCATTCTTTTAAATCGTCCTTATTTAAAAAACCGTATACATAAACACGTGTTAACATTTTATTCTTTTCATTTCCACGCCAGTAAGCACCACTAACACGATTAATTTTAAAAGCAAAGCCACGTAAAAACTTTGTGTTTTCTACATGCGGGCCACGGCATAAGTCGTAAAAATCTTCACCCGTATAATAAACTGTAATTTTCTCATCCGCAGGCAATTCTTTAATAAGTTCTGTTTTATAAGGCTCATCTTTAAATAGTTTTAATGCTTCATCGCGGGTTACCTCTAAACGCTTAAAATCTTCGTTTTTATTAATAATTTCTCTCATCTTATCTTCAAGCTTTGCAAAATCTTCTGCGTTTAAACTAAGATTGTCAAAATCGTAATAAAAACCATTATCAATAGCTGGACCTATTGCAACTTTAACTTGAGGATACATTTGCTTAATAGCCTTAGCTAAAATGTGACTCATGCTATGACGATACATTTTTTGTTTTTCTTCTAATTCTAAATTTTTTTCTTCCATAATTTACTCCTTCTATAATTAATATTTTCATATAATGCAATAAAGTTTAACATTTAAATTAATTTAATTGCCAATATTATTTCGCGTTTAAGCAATAGTTGTTTTACTATTTTCCTTCCTTTATTTGTATTAGCGCTGTAGCAAGTTGGTCTGGGCAAGAAGTTGGCTTAAACCCACATTTTATGCCTTGTAACTTTTCTATAACTTGATTAACTGTCATGCCCTTAACTAAACTTGCAATGCCTTTTAAGTTTCCGTTACAACCGCCAATAAACTGAATATTTGTAACTTTGTCATCATCAACATCAATAATAATTTGTGCACTACATGTGCCTTTTGTATTGTATTTGTATTGCATGTATTACCTCCTAAAAACAAAAATCCCCATGCCATATTTGGCATAGGGACGATAATTTTTTATACCGCGGTTCCACCCTAATTGATGCAAAAGCATCCTCTTAATTTGTGTTATTTAGCCTAATTAGTGGTTTCAGTTATATGTATATTGCGTCAATCTCAGCCGGCAGACGCTCTCTGTAAACAGGGACATTTAACCTACTTGTCTAAAAAATAGCTTATTAAACTATTTTTAGTTTAGCACACACTTTTTAATTTGTCAATTAATTATCTTAAATTAATAAAAAGTTACAATTAACTTTTCATAAAAATTTTTAAACGATTTGCAAATATATTACTTAAAAAACTAACCGCCTCGTTATTTTCATCCTCACTAATATACACATCCACATAACTAGGTGCAAGGTTTAAAACATTAGTAACAAGTTCTCCTGCCTCACTACATTCTGCAATTTTAGTCACTCTATCATTTTTGTGTTTCATGTTATACACGCTAAACAAACCTTCCTTACAAACAACCTTAACCTTGTATGCAATACTGTCCATTGTGTTTAATAAAAAACGTATAACATCTAAAAAAGTGGAAGAATTAAATAGCACCATATTGTCACTAGAAAGTGTTGCAAGGTTGTCCCAATGCTGTTTTAATGGAGTTAGCCTAAATTCTAAAAAACTATCAATAAAAAAGGTTTGATTAAATATCAAAATTTTACTTAATGCACTTTCGTCAGTAGATTTATCAAACAAAGCTAAAACTTTAATATATGCATCAAATGCGATGTTGTTATTTAGTGGGTTTTTAATCTTTTCTTTTAAGTAACTTATTTTATAAACATCCTCTATGTATGCGATGATGCTGGTGCGTAAAACATCTTCGCAAGATTCTAAAAATTTATCTTCGCATGCAAATAAAAGGTAATTGAAGTTATTATCCGCATAGTTGGTTATTATCGGTTTACAAAAATTTATTTTAGAATTAATGTTTTTATATAAAAAGTCTATTATTTGCTTATTGCTAACACCTGTGGCTAGTGCCAACTCTTTCATACATACCTCTAATGTATAATATGCATTAAATAATATTTTACTCTTAAAAAAATTAGCATATTTTGGTGTTAGGTTTTAAAATTTATTTTTTGTAAATTTATTATTATATTTGTTTATTAAATTAACAAATTTTGCTAAATTTACGCTTGTTTTTATATTTTTTTGCTTATTTTTTGCAAATATAACTTTTATAGGCTTAATTAGTTATTTAATTATTTTATATTTAAAATAAGTTAAAATTAAAATATGTGCAATTTTGAGGTTGATAATCACAAATGGTTTGTGCTACAAGGAAGTTAGATAAATTACTTACGCGCACACAATCATAACAACCAGTTCTATAAAAAAAGTAATACATTTTTCCTCCTATTACATTCTATTTATTGGTTAATGTTTTTGTTTAAAAATATTAACCTATTAATAAAAAAGATGCAGTAATCTCTGCATCTTTTTCATCACTTAAAGCTTTAATTAAGCTCCCACACTATCGTTTTTAACTTCAATAACAAGCCCACCAATTTCACATGCACCTGTTTTTTCGTTAAATCCATAAGCTATTCTGTAAGTTTGACCTTAAACATATTCACCTGTTATTTTCAAGAACTCTTGCCAAAAATCTTCAGTCATTTTAACTTTGTTTGCTTTATGCGTTTTTGTCATTTTCTTTTCAAAAGTTTTTTATATTTTTCGTATTTCTCCGCCGTCATATTCTTTTCTTTTTTTGAATATTGTCAAACTTCTGTCCTCCTCTTTTTATGTTAGTATTATATCATTTTTTATCAACAGTTAGTTAAAATCGTTGTGAGATGTCTTTGTAAGCTAGGTAGTTTAGGGTTATTTGGCTGTGGTTTTGAATTTGGTAGCCTAGTGTTAGTTTTCCTTCTGTTA
>CANDFN010000080.1 GCA_947384015.1 uncultured Clostridia bacterium
AGCTCATCTCTATCCGATAAATCTTTCACCCCTAGCACTTGTGTGCCTGTGGTCCTATGCGGTATTAGCAGCCGTTTCCAGCTGTTGTCCCCCAGGTAGAGGTAGATTACTCACGCGTTACTCACCCGTCCGCCACTAAGGGTAAGTATTCCATTAAACGCACTGACTTTCGCCCGTATTTCACGACCTTATCTATTGATAAGTAGAACGCTTAATGGAACACTTAACCTCCGTTCGACTTGCATGTGTAAAGCACGCCGCCAGCGTTAGTCCTGAGCCAGGATCAAACTCTACAAATAAATGTATTGTTAACCATTGCTCATTCGCTTGGCTAATTTCGTTGTTCAAAAAACTTGGAATTGGCAAGAACATTTTTATTCTTGTATTCTTACCTATTTTGCTTATTAAGATATAAATTGTTCTACAAGCAATACTGCTTGGCACTCTGCTTTACGCTGAATGCAATAGTAATATAACACATAGAAAAAACTTTGTCAACAGTTTTTTCAAAAAAAATTTAAAATTTTTAAATATTTTTTTAAAATTTTTGTATTATGCCCCAATTTTACCCACAATATATAGAAAATGAGGCAAAATCGGTCAAAATCAACCCATTTTTAGATAAAAATTAATGTAATCAAAGTAAAAAGATAGCAAGACAACATAAAAAATGATAAAATAAAAGCATGAAATCGGTAGAAAAAACTTTAGAATATCACGAACTTTTAATGGTTTGTAACAATTTAAACAACATAGAAACATCCAAACTCCCTAGCGGATACAACTTTTTATTTTGGGAAAATGATGAAGATGAAGACTTCTGGTGCGACATTCATATAGAATCCGGAGAATTTACAGCAGAGGCTTATGCCCACTCTATTTTTGAAGAGTATTATCACGCTTTTAAAAGCGAATTACCTAAACGATGTTTCTTTATTATAAACAAACAAGGCGAAAGGGTTGCAACTGCCACTCTTTCCCCTACTGACGAGTATGGTTACAAATGCGTTATAGATTGGTTGGCAATAAAAAAGGATTATCAAGGCAAAAGTCTTGCAAAACCTCTTATTGCAAAAGCGTTAGAGGTGGCTAAAAGTTTGGGCTATAATAAAATTTTGTTGCACACACAAACTCACAGTTGGCTTGCTGCTAAACTTTATTTAGATTTTGGGTTTGAGCCATATAATATAAATAAAGATATTAAAGGTTGGCAAATTTTAAAAACCATAACTAATCATGAAAAACTAAAGAGCATTCCCCCAATCCCTAATAAGAAAATTTATTTTAAAACCGCTTTAAACATTGTTAAGCAGTTAGATAAATTGCACAAAAACTATGAATATCAAATTTGGCACAAAAACGGCAGACATGAAGTTTGGATAAAAGAAAACAACAAGTTCTACGCCTATCTGTATTACTTTAATGGTAGAATTTTAAAACCTATAAATAGAAAATATGTTGGGTTTGCAAAATAAAAAAACAAGGCACTTAGCCTTGTTTTTTTATTATAAAGTTGCAATATAAGCGTTAATTACATCTGCTATTTTCATATTCCCTATTTTGCCTTGAAGTTCTGGTGTATAGTTATCTATATTTATTAGACCTCTTGATTGTAACTTATCTATTGTTGCATTTCTAACAGCTTCATCTAGAGCCTGTGGGATTTGATTAATTGGTAATGTTTGATAATTATCTATCAATGAGAAAACAGAGTTGTCCATATCAAAACCATCAGTATCTCCAAACATATCTACAATTGTCATATCGTTTAAGGTTGTTTCTATTTCACCAACCTTACATGGCGCAAGAAGTTTCATAATACCTTTAACTGGTTGATTGTTACTATCTTTATAAACACCATCTACAAGTTTATAATTTAACACTTCTGCAACTGTATTGTTTTTTACATCAGCCATTGCATAGGTTAATGGCAAGTATCTGTTTTGGACTTCTATCTTACCATTGCTTATATCAAAGCTGTTAGTTTTTATTGTAACGCTTGAACCTTCTATTGGTTTTGTATATTCAAAATCTACTTCTGTAGAAAAGGTGTTGTCTGTGTATAATGTTCCATTGTTAACATAAGAAGTTCTTGTGCTAGACAATACCCCGTCTATGCTAGAAAGGTTTACAACCCCCTCTATTTCATAAGCGCTTATATTGTTAAACTTATCTTTTATGGCAGTTGATAAATTAGAAATCGGTGTGCTTGTTATGTCTTTTATGTCAACACCAAAAACTTCATCTTTCATGGTAAAACCAAATTCTACAGCCAAATCATTAAGAGAATAACTGCTGGTGTTACCCAATATTTTTGTAGACGATTTTACAATTTGATTTAATGTCATGCTATTTAGTTTATCGCTACCAGTGTCTATGCCAGCACCAAATTTATTTATAAAGCTTATGCTACCCTTAAAATATACCAAGCAACCAAAACCTACTATAGAGCCTAGGGTTAAAATAAACCCTAAAAAGATGCCTAAAAATACTTTTCCAACTCCGCCACCACGTTTTTCTTTACTCATATTATACCTCTCTTATATTATTGCACAAAAAAGGTAAAATTTAAAATCAATTTTGCCATAATTTTTAAAAATTTATAGATATAATATATTAATTTGACTGTTTGTGTTTAATTTGCAATAATCATACAATTAATTAATTTGCCTTAAATTGTTTGTTGTGATATAATGTTGACATTATGGAATTGATTACTCTAGATATAAAAAGCCAAAAACAAACAGTATCTGAAGCTGTTGCACAATTTTTAATTGAGCTTGAGTCCTATAAAAAAGGGGGTTATAAAGTTTTAAAAGTAATACATGGTTATGGAAGCCATGGTGTTGGCGGAGCCATACGCAACTCCTTTTTAAAAAAGTGCGCACAACTAAAAAGTCAGCAAAAGATAACGGATTATGTTTGTTGCGATAATTGGACACCTTCTAATACTGTAAGAAAAATGGCTATTAATTATTGCCCTGACCTACTTGCCGATAAAGAACTTTATACGCTAAACCCTGGCTGTAGTATTGTTATTTTATAAAATTATATTTATTATAAATGGTTTTTATTAACATACTATTTTTAAGATTTGTGATGTTATACCCTAGTTAACATTTACATATTAACACTTTAGATTTATTGTTAATATAATTTTACCTTTGTCAAATTTATTTATAACAATTTTAAATATTGACAATATGTTGTTTATAATATATAATTTTAACGTATGAAACAAGAAGAACAAAAAAGATATTATGAATTAAAGGATTATGATAGTTCTTACTTTGACTATCTGTTTAATTTACACAAAGACAATTTTAAAACATATTTTGAAGCCCATTATGGAAAATGGAACGATAACCGCCAAAGCAGAAGTTTTAACAAAATGCTTTCCAGTGGCAATTATAAAATGGTGGTGTTTAAAGGAGAAGTTGTTGGATTACTTAACTTTCAACCACCAGCAACGGAGACTAGAGAAAATGGAAACCTATACATATCCCCTGGGGTTTTAAGATATTTGTGTATAGATAAAAATTTTCGCAAACAAGGTGTTGGCACAGCCATAATTAGAGATATTGTTGGTAGACATAATGGAAACACCTTACAATTAAAGGTGTACAAAGATAATCCGCTTGCCATTAAACTTTATACAAAATTTGGTTTTTTAATAGACCCAGACAAAAGTGACGATGATTATATTTTTATGTTTAGAAGGCTAAGCAATAGAAATATTAAACACGCTAGGTATAAAGACTTAATGTATCGCCAAGAAAATAATATTATTATGCCTTAAAACAAAAAAACTGCGTTTTGCAGTTTTTTGTTTTTTATAATTTAATTACAATTAAACATTTGTTCCTTTAGAAGAAATATAGTCTGCTATTTTTGCTTCTATTTCGTTAAATAGTTGTTCAAATTCTGCTTTTGTAGCTTGAGAAAAGGTGTAAACTAAAGTTTCTATTCTACCATCTTCATAACTTAATGTAACAGTTATGTTTGTAACTTTCATTTCATCATCAGTTTTTACTCTTAATGTGGTTGCGCACCAAGAATCTCTACCATGCACAATATATTCATCAGTTTCTGCATCATAACTTATGCTTGTTATCCCTTCGTTTATAGACATCTTTAATGCTGACGCCAAATTCTTTTTGTTTGGAGTAACTGGCCCCATTTCATTTTCTTGAACTTCTCCATCTTTACATGTAATAGAAAATGCACCGTCTTTATTAACTACCATATACTGTTCTTCATCGCCAATTGTTGCCTTTTCTGCAATCTTTGCATTAGATATTGCATATATGCCATTAAGCGATTGAGCAGTTCCATATTGGTCGCTAACCGAGCCTTGACCTTGGAAAATTATATATTTATTGTCAAACATTTTATCTATACCATGAATAATATCATCATAATAGCCAACAGCATTTACTTCAGTTTTTGCTTGTGTTTGCATCTCTTCAAAATACACCTGGCTAGAAATGTTTATGTAGTTTGTTGAAATTTCAGTCCAGCCGTCGTTATAATCAACACTCATTACTTGATTTGAACCTAAAGCATCTGCAATAGTTAAAGACATCACTGTGCTT
>CANDFN010000081.1 GCA_947384015.1 uncultured Clostridia bacterium
GCGGTGGTGGCGCTGTGCGTAGGCTGCTGTTATCTTTTCAAGTTCTTCAGGATAGATTACATATCTATCTGCAGCGTGGGAAATTATTTCACGCGGAGAAATAAGGCAAGACTTTTTGTCCTTGCTATGTTGATATACATATTCCATTACATATTTTTCTTTAAATGTTAACATAAGCCTTTAAATATAATAAAAGATAATCAATGCAAGTATAGTTCCAACAAAAGCAGAAATGCCAATAATTAAATAATTTAGTATGTTAGGCTTGTTGCGAGTTGTCTTCTTAGTGCTATTTTGTTCTAGCAATTGCTTTGCTTTTGGTAGAATGCAGTAACAATATGTGTTATCTTCACTAAACTTAATATTGATATATTCTTGCTTAAATAAAAATTCCATAACATGTTTAACATCATCTTCAGTTAACTGGCTTTTAGCAGTTAAAGAAGGAACTATTTCTTCAACTGTAATAACTTTGTAGTCAGCATCTGCAAGTTTGTTTAAAACTTTTAAAACGCTTAACGAATTTTTATCTAGCATTTTCTACTCCTATTATAGCATTATAATTTATTTTTTGCAAACTTTTAAATATTATTTAATAAATTAGTATATAAAATTTTAGATGCTTATTTTGTAGAAATTTTATAGTTTAATGTAAAAACATTCATTCAATGGTGTGGACAAGCATATAATTAAAAAGAAATATTGACAATATCTTTCAGTTTTGTTAATCATGGTAAGCAAAAAATATTTAATTAATAAAAGTATTCATTATGGCTGGACATAGAAAAATGTTTAATTAATCTATTGACTAACTGCGATTTATGTGTTATAATGTCAATATTGGAGGGGAAGATGATTAGAAAATTATTATTAATATTAAGCATTGTATTTGCAGTTTTTGCTTTTGGATATCCTTGCATGATATTCCCATACACAAATTATACTTTTACTTATTCAGAAAAGGATGTTGAAATAAGTAGCACATTAAAATTTCAACTTAACGGTAGGGTTAAAATTACAGGAGATTCTTCTTTGGGTTCTATAGGTTTAGTAGAACAAGAAAATTACTACTATAAAATATCTTTTAAAGACCAACAAGTTTTAATTAGTGACTCTAAAGAATTTGAAAATTCTATGAAATTAGACATAAAAAACATTTACTCATTAGGTAGCAATGAAGGTTATACAAATAATGTTGCTAAATGGACTTCTTTAGGTGTTGGCGTAGTTGCATTATTGTTAGTTATAAGCATGCCTACCAAAAGAAAAGGTTAATAAAAATTAATTAGCTTTCGCATTTGCGAAGGCTTTTTTTATTTGTGTTAAATAGTGTTGAAAAAGATAAGTTTTTGTGTTATAATATTAAGTGATAAAATTTAGGGAAAAATAGGAGAGATATGCTAGAAAACATTGTTATAAAGGGTGCAAAAGAAAACAATTTAAAAAATGTAAGTTTAACTTTACCAAAAAACAAGTTGATTGTATTTTCAGGTGTTAGTGGATGTGGAAAATCTACTTTGGCTTTTGATACAATTTTTGCAGAAGGCCAACGTAGATATATGGAAAGTCTTTCTAGCTATGCAAGGCAATTTTTGGGGCAAATGAGCAAGCCTGATGTTGAAAGTATTGACGGGTTAAGTCCCGCTATTTCAATAGACCAAAAAAGCACAAATAATAATCCTCGTTCTACAGTTGGAACAATAACTGAGATTTACGATTATTTGCGTCTTTTATTTGCACGTATAGGCAAACCTTATTGTCCAAAATGTGGTAAGCCAATAACTGTTCAAACAATAGACCAAATTGTTGATAAAATTAATGAACTAGAAGACGGTAAAAATATGCTAATTATGGCACCAATAATTCGTGCACAAAAAGGTGGGCAAGATAAAGTTTTAGATGCTTTACGTAAAGATGGCTATGTGCGCGTTATGGTGGATGGAGAAGTATATTCCCTAGACGATAATATATCTCTAGATAAAAATAAACGTCATGATATATATGTAGTTGTAGATAGAATTAAGAAAAGAGAAGGTATAACATCTCGTTTGACAGATAGTGTTGAAAAATGTTTGCAACGGGCAGACGGACTGGTTATGGTAAATATAGATGGGGAAAATCACCTGCATAGTGTAAAATATAGTTGCGTTGATTGCGGAATTTCAATTCCGGATATAGAGCCATCCTTTTTTAGTTTCAATAGCCATAGTGGTGCTTGCCCTAAATGTTCAGGGCTTGGTTATGTTTTAAAGATAGGTGAAAATTCAATAGTAAAAAACGACCAATTGTCAATTAATGAAGGTGCATTGGCAGTTATGGGCTTTAATATTGATGCTACAGGTATTACAAAAAAAGCGTTGGCAAAACTGGCAAAAAATCATGGATTTTCGCTAAACACTCCATATTACCAATTACCGCTTGAGGCGCGCAATATTTTGGTTAACGGTGAAAGTGGAGATAAAAATTTAATAGCACCAAATCTTCATCAATATTTAGTAAATAAAGATGCGTTGTTTATGGGTATTGTCCCGGATTTAATGCGCAAGTTTACTGAATCCACAAGCGAGTATGTTAAAGAAGAAATCTATAAATTAATGACAATGGATACCTGCCCAGAATGTAAAGGTAAAAGATTGAATCCTGCCGCACTTTCAATTAAAATTAATGGCAAAAATATTGCAGAAGTTTGCGATATGTCTATAAGTAAATTGTATGATTTTATTGCAAACATAAAACTTACAAAAACAGAAGAAATGATATCTTCAAGCATTTTAAACGAAATAAAAGCGCGTGTTTCTTTCTTGATAAACGTAGGTTTAACATATTTAAATTTGTCCCGTAGTGCCGGCACGCTTTCAGGTGGAGAGGCTCAACGTATTCGTCTTGCAACCCAAATAGGCAGTGGCTTAAGCGGAGTGTTGTATATTTTAGATGAACCAAGTATAGGTTTACATCAGCGTGATAATGATAAGCTTATTGATGCACTTAAAAATTTAAGAGATTTAGGCAATACTTTAATTGTTGTGGAACATGATGAAGACACCATAAGACAAGCAGATTATCTAGTAGATATTGGACCACAAGCGGGTGTCCATGGTGGCGAGGTTGTGGCATGTGGAACGGTTGAAGATTTAATTGCAAGCCCACGCTCCATGACGGGTAAGTTCTTAAGCGGAGAGATGCAAATAGAAGTGCCTAAAGCCCGCAGAACAACAGATAAAGGTTATATACGTTTATTAGGCTGCAAGCAGTTCAACATTAAAAATTTAGATGTGGCAATACCGAAAGGTGTATTAACTTGTATTACAGGTGTTAGTGGTAGTGGTAAGTCTACCTTAGTAAATGAAATTTTATATAGGGCATTGTTTAATAAAATAAATAGAAGAGATCAAGAAAAGAACTACGATTCAATTTTAGGTTTAGAAGATGTAGACAAGGTTATTCAAATAGACCAACAACCTATAGGAAGAACTCCTCGTAGTAACCCAGTAACATATTCAGGCGTATTTACCAAAATAAGAGAGTTGTTTGCAAGCACTCCTCAAGCAAAAGAAAGAGGTTTTGGAATTGATAAATTTAGCTTTAATGTTACAGGTGGACGATGTGAAGCCTGCGCTGGTGATGGTGTAAAACGCTTGAAGATGTATTTTATGGCAGATGTTTTTGTTCCATGTGAAGTATGTGGAGGAAAGAGATATTCGCGTGAAGTTTTGGATGTTAAATACAAAGATAAATCTATATATGATGTTTTACAGATGACAATAGATGAAGCTTACGATTTCTTTGAAAACTTACCACAAATAAAATCTCGCTTGCAAACGCTTGTTGATGTTGGCTTGGGCTACGTAAAACTAGGGCAAAGCGCAACAACTTTATCTGGAGGGGAAGCTCAACGTTTAAAATTAGCAACCGAATTAACTAGAAGAGATACTGGCAACACAGTTTATATCTTAGATGAACCAACAACTGGTTTACACAGTTATGATGTAAAGAAGTTGGTTAGTATTTTGCAACGTTTGGTAGGTAAAGGAAATACTGTTGTGGTTATTGAACACAACTTAGATGTAATTAAAACTGCCGACTATATTATAGACATGGGTCCAGAAGGTGGTGACGGTGGAGGTAAAGTTATTGCAAAAGGAACACCTGAAGAAGTTGTTAAAACAAAAGGAAGTTATACTGCTTTGTATTTAGAAAAATATTTAAAATAAAAAACCGCTTAATGCGGTTTTTTGCTATAATAAATTTGCAAGACTAATTCCACAAGCTTCACTTAAACCAGTTATATTGTAATTTAATAGGCGGGAGTAGGTTAAACAATCTTCAGCACTTTTGTTTTGTGCTGCGCTTGCCAAATATTGAATATAATCACTTACAGGCTGTAAATCTTTTCTAGATATAGAAATGCATAACACATTCATTTTTTCTGTCCAATAGGTGTTTAGATTTTCAATTTGTTTAGAAAGTTCATCAAAGTTTATATCGTTATTATCAATCTTTGTATAAATTTCACTAGATTTTGTGGCTAGTTCGTCAAAAACTTGGTGCGTGTAAATTCCGTCCCATAAGATCGGAAGAGCACACGTC
>CANDFN010000082.1 GCA_947384015.1 uncultured Clostridia bacterium
CAACAAGCAAATTGCAAACACTGCAAGCCAAATGTATAACATATATTGTCCCACCTTTTGCCTCCTTATTATTATTTTATCACTAACATTATTTTATGTCAAATAATTTAGAATAATGTCTAACAAAAAACAAAACCGCCAGTTAGACAGTTCTGTTTTTATATTTAATTATTAATAGTAGCCTTAATTCTTCTAACACCAGCAGAAACGGCTTCTTGTTTTGCAATTTTAAAGTTTTTCAATTCACTTGTATTGTTTGCATGAGGTCCACCACAAATTTGGAAATCCACATCTCCTATTTTATAAATAGAAACAATTTCATCTTCGGTCGCTTTATGCACTCCATAAGCTCCCGCTTTTTTTGCTTCGCCAAACGGCATTTCGCAACGTTCTACCTTAATAGCTTTTTTAATTGCATCGTTTACAAAATTTTCTAGGGTTGAAACCTCTTCGTCTGTTAGTTTGCGGTCAAAATTAAAGTCAAAACGCAAACGCTCACTTGTAATATTGCTACCCTTTTGTTCTATGCCAGTGCCAAACATACGTCTTAAACCTGCAAGCAATAAGTGGCAAGCAGTGTGTAACCTTGTGGTTTGCACACCGTCGTCAGCCAAACCTCCTTTAAAAGCACCAGCGCTTGTTGTGCGTGCAAGTTCTTGATGTTGACGGAAGGCTTCGTCAAAGCCAGCCTTGTCCACATCAAAACCACGTTCACTAGCCATTTCTATTGTAAGTTCTATTGGAAAACCAAAAGTATCATACAACCTAAATGCACTTTTGCCGTTTATTGTTTTTTCCTCGCTAAAACCTGGTTTGCCAGCCATAAATTGATTTTTACGCACAATACCAGAAACAACCTTTTCAAACTCTTTGTTGCCAAGCTCTAAGGTTTTATTAAATTTATCTATTTCTTGCTTAATGCTAGAAATTATATAATCTTCTTTTTTTACCAAAATTGGGTAAGCAGTATTGTAAACTTCTTCTATAAAGATTTTTGCAACATCTAAAAGTTTATCGGTGTTGAGATTTATTTTTTTAGCATGTCTAATTGCACGGCGAAGCAATCTTCTTAAAATGTAACCCGCACCAACATTGCTTGGCAAAATTCCATTTTCATCACCTATAAGCATTAGTGATGTTCTAATGTGGTCAGCAATAATACGCATAGATCTTGTTGTCTGTTCATCTTCATTGTATTTTACGCCCAACTCTTTTTCCATTAAACTAATTACACCAGTAAAGAGGTCTGTTTTATAACCGTCTGTCAAGCCGTTAACATACATAAGTAAACGTTCAAAACCAAAGCCTGTGTCTACGTTTTTATTTTTTAAAGTATCGTATTTACCCCCATCTAGCTTTTTGTATTGCATATAAACATCATTACCAATTTCTACCCATCTACCACATTCACAAGTTACATCACAATGGTCGCTACAAGGAGTGTCCCACCTAGGGTAAAACCATTCGTTGTCTGGCCCACATGGAGTGTTAACTGTGCCAGGCAAGTCCCACCAGTTATCTTCCAAATAATAAATATTTTCCTTTTTTACCCCTGCATTAACAAGGCATTTAACAGCCTCTTCGTCCCTTGGCGCATTTTCATTGCCAGCAAAAACTGTAGAACAAATTTTGTTCCCATCAAAACCTAAAACTTTTGTTAAAAATTCAAAACTCCAAGCTGTTTTTTCTTTTTTAAAATAATCGCCCAAACTCCAGTTGCCCATCATTTCAAAAAAGGTAAAGTGAGAAACATCCCCAACTTCGTCAATATCAACCGTTCTAACACAACCTTGAACATTGCAAAGCCTTGTTTTCCCGCTTGGGTGTGGTGCTCCTAATAAATATGGCATTAAGGGTTGCATACCAGCAACATTAAACATAACGCCTGTAGTGCCGTCACCAATTAAAGAAACTGCACCAATATCTAAATGCCCTTTTTCTTTATAAAAATTTAACCAACTTTCTCTTAATTTCTTACTAGTAATCATTTCTTAAAATCCTTTTAATTTTTTCATGTATAATTTCTTTTGATAAAAGTTCTCCATTTTGAACACATCTAATGGTTTTCCATTCCATTTTTCGTGCCGCGTATTTTGCACGCTCATATGCCTCGCGCTGTAGATATTCTTTTTCTAAAACATCGTTTTCTAAACGATTCCCGTCATTTGCGCGTTCTCTTGCCTGTTTTAAACTAAATTCAACTGGCACATCTAAAAAGATAGTAATATCTGGTTTTGGTAAGGCCATTTTATTATATTCAAAATCCGCCACCCAATCTAAATATTTATCAAGTTCCTTTTTTGACTTAATCCCTCGGGATTGATGTATCATATTGCTTGGGGTATATCTATCAAATATAATATAGTCATACTCTGCAACATCTATCATTTTCATTGTAAGCACACGGTCTACTGCATATAACGCACCAACCTGAAACCCATTAAGTGAATTTGCATCCCCAAATCTACCCTCTAAGTACATCTTAACTGGCATACTGGAATCACTTTCATAATTAGGGAAAGCAATACATTTACATTTTTTACCTAACGATGTTAGATAATTGAACAACATTTCAGTTTGAGTCTTTTTTCCGCAACCGTCTGTGCCCTCTATGTCTATAATCATAATCTACCCCGTTATATAGAATTTATTTGATATTATAGCAAAAACACACCAAATTTGCAAGGGAAATAAACGCAAATAAAATTTTGTTAAACTGTAATTTTTATTTTGTATCTATTGACAAAAAATTTTATAAGTTATAAAATATAATTATGATAAAGAAAATATTTAGGTATGTAATTATTTTATTACTTTTACTACTTGGTCTTTGTGCTATAGGCTTGCTATTTTTGTTCTTTGTGCCAAATTCTTCTATTTTTGGCATTACTTACATTGGCAAAAAAACCGAATTTGTTACACAAGGCTACGACTTATCTAAAGTTAGTAGCATAGAAGTAAATAGTAATTCTTATAACGTTAAGGTTGTAAACGGCACTAATGAAGATAAAATTTCTGTTTATGTTTATAGCGACACTTTTGGTTATGTTTTAAAAAAGAACAGCAAGGTAAACCTAACAACCAAACTATATAGTTCTAAACTAACATTTAATTTAACCGAGCCACACGGCTTTGCTTATAAAAACAATTCTTATGTAGAAATTCGCTTACCTAAAACAAAGGATACTCAAAGTTTAAACCTTACCTTAAATAATAATTCTGCTAAAACTGATGTCAATTGCAAAAACTCAAATATAAACAATTTAACATACAAAACCTCTTCTGGCGACTTAAATTTAAATGAAGGTAACCTTGTAGGAAATATTAATTTAACTTTAAACAGAGGAGATTGCTATTTTAATAGTGGCATTAACTTAAACAACAACAACTTAACCCTATCTCAAACTTATGGCGACTTACAAACCGCTGAAGGTAAAGTTTTAGGAAATGTTACTCACACAAGTAACACAACTGGCAAAGTGTCTATTGAAACTTGCGCAAAATACACAGCAAACCTTGGCACAGCTGGTGGTCAAATATATTTAGGTAAAACCACAGATGAAGTTAACATCACTTCAACAGACACACATGTTACAATAAATGAAGCTGTAAGCACTGTTAATATCAATTTAACAAATACTGGTTCTGCAACCATTAACACTTTAAGCGATAACGGCAATGCCAATGCTTCTACAATAAGAACTGCTAACGGCAATATTAAAATTGACACCTCTAAAAAATTCTTAATGCTCCGCTCTACAAACGGTAATGTAGAAATAAGCAAAATGTATGTAGCAGTTGATGTAGTTACCGAAAGTGGAAATATTACAGTTTCTTATCCAAATGGCGAGAATGGCGCAGACGAATTTGATTATACCTCAACCACTCCACCATACCCACGTAAGGCAGACATCAAAACAAAAAGTGGAAATGTTAATATAAGTGGTGTGGAAAATTTAAATCTAACCATTTCCGGTAATGGCGATGCTACTGTTGTGTTTAAAGAAGTTTATGGTAAAAATGTAATTACAGGTGCAACTGGTAATATAAAAATTACAACCCCTTCTAACGGAAACCCAGAAGTGGAAGCAGAAAATTTACATAAATATTATTTAAATGCTAGCGCTACAAATAGCGGAAAGGTTTCAATAAACATTACTGGATTTATGCCAGTTGAAAATTACACAAATTGGGCAAACGTTGTGGGTTACTTAAGCCCTAAACCTCAACCAGCAGATGTCCCACACTGGTTAACAGCAACAGTTACCTCTGGCAACCTATCAGTTGAAAATCCTAACTTGTAAAATAAAAAAGTGCAGTTATTTGCACTTTTTTTGTATTTGTTTTTTAAATTTCAACAACATTTCTTTATCTTCTTTAGTTACACGGTAACTATCTCTACATTTAGAAATTGCTTTGTTTACCGTCCAAGCATTTAGGTTGTTTGTGTTTAAAAATTGCAAAGTTTGCTCTTTTTGTTTTATAAAACATTCTGCCACAAACCAAGCAACACACATATTAGATCGGAAGAGCACACGTCTGAACTCCAGTCACCATAATACATC
>CANDFN010000083.1 GCA_947384015.1 uncultured Clostridia bacterium
TTATAGAAAAGCACATACCCTTGCGATAACAATAATTTTTCATTATCTTCTTTACTGCCTGCAATTTTTAATTCAACTTCAACCCAATCTACCATAACAACATTTTACAAAAAAACAACAAAAAAGTAAACAAATTTAACCTTTTGCTTACTTTTTATTATTTTTATATTTGCCTTACATCTTGCAAATGATGTTATGAATGAAAAGCTTTTTAAGAGTTATTTCATAAATTATGTAACTACCAATAAATTAAATTTACTAGTGCAAACAATTAAGACGGGAAAACTACAGAATTAACATACAATCGCCAAAACTGAAAAATCTATAAAAATTTTCTACTGCAAATTCGTAAATACTCATAGTGTTTTCGTAACCAGCAAATGCGCTAACAAGCATAATCAAGGTGCTTTTTGGTAAATGAAAATTTGTAATTAATGCATCCACAACTTTAAATTTATATGGTGGGTAAATAAAGATATTTGTATTATCATCATCTGCTGTTAGTGGCATACCTTTTTGCGCCACAGCCTCCAATGTTCGCACACTTGTTGTGCCCACCGCTATAACGCGACGCCCCTCACGCTTTGCTTTGTTTATTTTTGTTGCAGCCTCTTCGCTTAATGTATAATGCTCACTGTGCATTATGTGTTTAGTTATATCATCTTCCTTACATGGGCGGAAAGTTCCAAGTCCAACATCTAACGTAAGTTCTACAATATCTACACCCATTTTTTTAATTTTTTCTAACAAATCTTGTGTAAAATGCAACCCCGCAGTTGGCGCAGCAGCGCTACCCTCAACCTTATTATATACAGTTTGATAACGTTCTTTATCTTTTAATTTTTCGTGTATATAAGGCGGAAGAGGCATACTGCCAACCCTGTTTAACACATCTTCAAACACTCCGTCAAAACGGAAGCGCACAAGGCGGTTGCCATCCTCTAAAATTTCTAAAAGTTCACAAGAAAGTTCTGTATTAATGTATAAAGTTGTTCCTATTTTTACTCGCTTTGCAGGTTTAAGCAACACTTCCCAATCGGTTAAATTTCTGCGTTTTAGAAGTAGTATTTCAACGCTTGCGCCTGTGTCTTTATGTGCAAGGATACGTGCGGGTAAAACACGAGTATTATTTACAACAAGCACATCTCCGCGATGCAAAAATTCGGTAATATCTTTAAACTGCTTTTGAGTTATATCTTTTGTTTTTCTATCAAACACCAATAGCTTACTTTCATCACGTTTCTCAAGTGGAGTTTGTGCAATAAGTTCTTCTGGCAAGTGATAATCGTAAGTGGAAAGTGATTTATAATTAATCATCTTTACCCTCGTCTGCTTGCAAGTTTTTGGGCACTGGCAAATTAAAATGCTGATAAGCAAGCTTGGTTACAACACGACCTCTGTTTGTGCGCACAATAAACCCTAGTTGCAACAAATATGGTTCTACAACATCTTCTATTGTAGACACTTCTTCATTGGTGGTTGCAGCCAAAGTATCTAACCCAACTGGACCACCCGAAAATTTTTCTATCATCGCCATTAAAATACGTTTGTCTACAAAGTCTAACCCATATTCATCAATGTCCATAAGGGTTAAAGCGCGGTCCGCGTCAGCCTTTGTTATTGTATCTTTATCTTCTACTTGAACATAATCGCGCACACGTTTAAGCAAGCGGTTTGCAACACGAGGAGTTCCTCTACTACGTTTTGCAATTTCTATTTTAGCGTCCTCTTCTAATTTAACATTTAGAATATGTGCCGAACGTTCTATAATAGTTGCAATCTCATCAACCGAATACATCTCTAGCCTGCAAAGCACGCCAAACCTATCCCTCAACGGGCTAGACAAATTGCCCGCTTTTGTGGTTGCACCAATAAGTGTAAACGGTTGAATTTTAAGCCTCATGCTACGTGCACTTGGTCCCTTACCTACAATAAAATCTAATGCATAATCTTCCATTGCTGGGTATAAAATTTCTTCCACAGATTTTGAAATTCTATGTATTTCATCAATAAAAAGCACGTCATTTGCACCCAAATTTGTTAAAATTGCCGCCAAATCTGCTGCATTTTCTATGCTTGGCCCAGATGTAATTTTTATTTGGCTCCCCATTTCGTTAGCTATAATATGGCTTAAAGTGGTTTTACCAAGCCCAGGAGGCCCATATAAAAGCACATGGTCTAATGCTTCTTTACGTTTTTTTGCTGCAGTTATATAAACCTTTAAATTTGCTTTAATTTTTTCTTGCCCAACATATTCGTCAAAAGATACTGGACGTAGTTTATTTTCCACTTCCACATCACTCATATTTTTAGTGCTAGAAATAAATCTATCTTTCTCTTCCATTAATTCTCCTAACAAAAAGTATAACACACAGCCATACATAAGTCAAATAAATAATTTCAAACTTACCAAGCTTAATAACAAATAATCTTTTGCAAACAACCTCATTAGTCAACTAAAATCATTACATAAAAATAAAGCCTAAAAAACAAATCACTTTTTTATTCTATTTTGAATACTATGTTTTAGAGTAATTATAAAAAATAAACCAATAATTACTCTAATAATACAAGGAGAGAATATGTGTTTTTTTAGATTTAATTGGTGTTGCGAAAACCAAAAAAGAAATTGTAACGAACACAATTACAACAATTGCAACGAACATTGTTCTCGTTCTAAGGATTATGATTGTAGAGAAAAGGACTACGATGATTGTTGCAAATGCAACAAAAAACGCCCTTGCGAAGAGGATAAACACAACAATTCAACATGCCGTTTCTACAAATGCGTAACCATTTGTTGTAGTAATATTAACAACAACTACGAGGACGATAAAAAAGATGATTGCAAAAAAGAAAGACATGATTATGGTTGCAATAAACGCGAAAATTCTTTTTGGAATTTCTAACAAAACAGCAATATAATTAACAATATCACTATATTGTTAAAAAAGGTAGCCAACAAGGCTACCACTACATAAAATTCTATCCTTAAAAAATCTTAAAAAACACTTAAACTCCAACACCTTTTTTATTTAAGCGCAGTTCATACTTTTTATACTATTTACCCATATTGTGTAATGCTTTTGCCACAATTTGTTCGGCACTATCATCATCGTTTGCAACTTCACGGGCAATTCTCATTGCCTCATTTTTATTAAGCCCTAAACTTGTTAAAACAACAACCGCCTCGTCTATATTTGCATTTTTAACAGGAACCACAGCCTCATTTGGCAAGATATAATCTAGTGGTTTAATTTTATCTTTAAGTTCTACAATAATACGTTCTGCAGTTTTTTTGCCAATACCTTTGCAACTTGCAATAACCGTTGCATCTTCATTTATAATACTACTAATAATTGTGCTCATACGCTCAGCAGACAAAATTTGAATTGCAGTTTTATTACCAACACCGCTTACAGATATTAATTGTAAGAACAATTTTTTTTCTTCTAGTGAAGCAAAGCCATACAAACTCATTTCATCTTCGCTTACATGCATATATGTGAATATCTTCACTTCACTACCAACATCTGGCAAATTTGCCATGCAACTGTTGGTTACAGCAATTAAAAACCCTACACCACCGCAATCTACAGTTACCGTGCCCTCGTTTATTTCTTCTAATATCCCTTTAATAAAACCTATCATAATTTTCCTTTTAATTTAGCAATAACCACCATCAATATTTACAATTTCACTATTAATGTAACTTGCCTCATCACTTGCCAAATAGCATATTGTTTTAGCAATTTCTTCAGGCTTAGCAAAATGATTCAACCAAATTCTTTTATTTTCTTCGTCTATATATTCTTTTGTAAGCCCACTATTAAACTTAGTATCTGCCCAACCTATAGCAATTGCATTAACTCTTATTTTTGGTTTAAACTGAAAAGCTAAATCCCTTGTTAAACTTTGCAAACCAATTTTAGATATATTATAATCTAAACATTCTGGGCTTACTGTTTTTGTTCCGTTGGTTGAAGATACATTTACAATAGCACCACCTTTATTTAGAAGTTTATACCCAAACTTAGAAACAATAAAAGCCCCAATAACATTAACCCTAAGCACATGCTCAAACTCTTCTAATTTTATATCGTTAAAATCTCTATCAAAAACAATTCCAGCATTATTTACTATAGCATCTATCTTGCCAAATTCTTTTTTTACAATTAAAAACATGTTTTTTACATCTGCTTCAACCGAAACATCCGCCTTTACTAACAATGTCTTAACAGAAAAATTCTTTTCAACAAAAACTTTTAACTTTTTTGCATCCTTTTCGTTATCTATACCTGTAGCATGAAAAACATCTTTTTCGTTATCTATATAGTTTATAACAACATCATAACCACGGCGCGCAAACTCTATAATTGTTGCTGCCCCTATTCCACGTGAACTACCTGTAACTAATGCACCTTTAT
>CANDFN010000084.1 GCA_947384015.1 uncultured Clostridia bacterium
CACTTTACTAGAAACTAAAAAGTTGTTAGAAAATTCTAACATTTATATAGATGATACAACTGCTATTAAACCAAGCGATATTCTTTCTAAATGTAGAAGGCTAAAAGCTAAATATGGTTTAGATATGGTTATAATAGACTATCTTCAACTTATGAAAGGCGATACCAAGTCTAAAGACGGTAACCGTCAACAAGAAGTTGCAGATTTAACGCGTAACATCAAACTTGCTGCACGTGAGTTGGGTGTGCCAATTATTTTGCTATCACAGTTAAACCGTGAAAGCGAAAAGAGAACAGATAAAACACCTCAACTTAGCGACTTGCGTGAATCTGGTAGTATTGAACAAGATGCAGATATTGTTATGTTTATTTCAGACCAACCTGTTAAGGACGAAAACGGACATACAATAGAAACAGAGGATGAAGAAGGTGCAACCGATTATTCATTAATCATTGCAAAACATCGTAATGGTGCACGCGGTTCTATACCAATTAAGTGGAAGAGTGAATATACTCAATTCTACGAAAAGGGTAAAGATAATCGTTACACTAAAAACACAAGTAAAGTGCAAAAAGATGTGGTATTAACACCTGCAAAGAATGATGATATTGGCGATATTTTAAAAGATTAATAATGGTGATAAATGGAAAACGAAAATAAAAATTTGTTATTAATTTTAGCTCAGCGTGTAAAAAACGCAAAAGTAGCAATTAAAAATGAGGAAAAAGATAGTATATTAATAAAACAACCTCGTAGGGATTATGAAACATATACATACAACAAAAAGTATATCTCTGATGCTGAATTTAGCCAAATTGTAGCCTTATTTAATACAATTAAAGATTACCCAGATGTGCCTAATGAAGAGTTTGTAAAGATAATAAATAAAAAACCTATTTTATTTAGATTTTTACGTAAATTAAATAAACGTGTGGAAGATTTTATAGGAGAATTAAAAGAGCATGGAATATATTTTGTTGTAATTAGATATTCACAACAATTAAAAAATAAAGAAGATTTAAAAGTGTTGCACAAACCATTGCCATAATAACTAAAGTTTAGGGAGAATTATTAGTATAACTTCTTTAATTAAAGATGAAATAATGCAATTAAATAATAGTTTTGTGCAGTTGTCAGCAGATAATTATGATTTTTGGGATGAACATATTAAGTTTGTAGTTAAAGAAGCTGTAAATTTAGCAAAGATATATGGTGCAGATTTAGAGATTGTGGAACTTTCTGCATTATTGCATGATGTGGCTTTAATGAAAGGCGGAGAAAAATTGGACCATCATATTAAAGGCAAAGAAATAGCAAACGAGTTGCTTACAAAATATAATTATCCACAAAACAAAAAAGAAAGAGTTTTAGGATGTATTTTGCATCATAGAACTAGTAAAAACGCAACTAATGTGGAAGAAATGTGCGTTGCCGATGCAGATATTATTGCACATTTTGATAATCTGCCCAACGCATTTAGGTTAGCTGTAAAAAGAGGATTGTCTAATAAAGAACTAAAAGAATGGCTAAAAAAAGATTATAACGATTTAAGCAATAAGACAAAAGAGACTTTTCAAGAAAGATATAAAAATATTATAAACATTCTATTTTTAGAATTAGAAATTTAAAGGGGTTTAAATGGAAAATTTATTTGATACATCTAACTTAATTCATGATAAAGCGTTTAAAACTATGTTTAAAGCGCTAAAAGGGGAAGAAATTAAAAAGATTATTGATGCTGGTAGCGGTAAAGTTAGCGCCAGTATTCTTTTAAAATACTTTCCAACTGCTACGGTTGATGCAATAATATACCCAGGGGACAACCGCAAAAAAAATCCTTTAGAAAATGCAATAGGCAGCGAAAGATTAGATGTTATAGAAGCAGATATTTGCAAAAACACTTTTATGAAAAATTATGATTTGTGTTGTGTGCTTTTAACTTTAGGAGAAGCGCAAAAGTTTGGAAATTCGTTTGAAGACCTATTTCATCATATAATGGACATAAAGGCTCGTTATTTTATTGTTTATGATGTTTTGGAAGACCCTTGTGTTCACTTTAGATATATGGAACATTATTTTAGGGAAAAAGGATTTAAACTTATTAAGAAAAAGAGTTTTAAAAACCCTAATCCAGAGCATTACCCAAAAGTTAAGTTTGAAAAATATAAATTAGAATTTGATAGCAAACATTTCGTTGGCTATCTTGTTAAAAACTTAAATGTAAATTAACGCGCGGCAATTTTACGCTGGTTATATTGAATAAAAATTTAAACAATAAGAGGATTATTATGAGCAAAAAATTTTACTTAACAACGGCAATAGCATATACTTCTGGCAAACCTCATATAGGCAATACTTATGAGGCTATTTTTGCAGACGCTATAGCACGTGCAAAAAGGCTTCAGGGTTATGATGTTTTCTTTATGACTGGCACTGATGAGCATGGTCAAAAAATAGAAGAAAAAGCCAAAGAAAAAGGCGTTTTGCCAAAGCAATATGTGGATGAAGTTGCAGGCACTATTAAAGGCTTGTGGGATTTAATGAACATCTCTTACGATAAGTTTATTCGCACCACAGATGCAGACCATGAAAAGACTGTTCAAAAGATATTTAAAAAGTTTTACCAACAAGGTGATATTTATAAAGGTCATTACAAAGGCTTATATTGCACTCCTTGTGAAAGTTTTTGGACTGAAAGCCAGCTAGTAAATGGTAAATGTCCAGACTGTGGCAGAGAGGTTAAAAAATCGCAAGAAGAGGCATATTTCTTTAAAATGGGCAAATATGCTAACAGGTTATTAAAGCATATTTTAACAAATCCTAATTTTATTCAACCAGTATCTCGTAAAAACGAGATGATGAACAACTTTTTACTAGCAGACGAATTTGTTGGTAAAACGGATGCGGAAATACTTGCTGCAATAGATAACGGCACAATAAAAACCAAGTTGCAAGACTTGTGTGTGTCACGCACAAGTTTTAAATGGGGTATACCTGTAGATTTTGATGATAGACATGTGGTTTATGTTTGGCTAGACGCTTTGAATAACTACATAACGGGTATAGGTTATGATACAGAAAAACCAAGCCAACAATACAAAAAACTTTGGCCTGCAAATGTGCATATCGTCGGTAAAGATATTGTTCGTTTCCACACAATTTATTGGCCTATTTTCTTAATGGCATTGGGCGAACCATTGCCACAACAGGTGCTTGGTCATCCTTGGTTATTGCAAGGTGGCGATAAAATGAGCAAAAGTAAAGGCAATGTGCTTTACGCTGACGATTTAGCTTCTATTTTTGGTGTTGATAGTGTTAGGTATTATGTTTTGCGTGAAATGCCTTTTGCTGCAGATGGCACAATTACTTGGGATTTGCTTAGTGAAAGAAATAATACTGATTTATCTAATGTTTTAGGTAACCTTGTAAAACGAACTTTAGGCATGAGCAATCAATATTTTGGAGGAAATGTTGTAAATTACAATATTGAAGAAGAAGTGGACAAAGAATTAAAAGCATTGGCTGTTTCTACAAGAGATAAAGTGTTTGCAAAGATGGAAGAATATAAGGTTGCAGATGCTTTGGACGAGTTGTGGACATTATTTAGGCGCGCCAATAAGTATATTGACGAAACCGAACCATGGAATTTAAATAAGGAAGAGGGCAAAAAACAAAGACTTTCATGCGTATTGTATGACTTGTTAGAAACAATAAATATTGGAGCTAACATTTTATACTGTTTCTTGCCAGAAAGTGCAGAGAAAATATTTAAAGAATTAAATGTTTATGCAAGAAAATACGAAGAACTTAATAAGTTTGCATTGGCTAAAGAATACAATGTAACAAATAATCCTAGTGTATTATTTGAGCGCATTCGCATGACTGACATTCAGGATAGAATAAACGAAATTGTGGAAAAACAGAAATTAGAAAATGCACCGCTTGTAGAGTTTGAAGAAATAGCACCAATTACTATTGACGACTTTGCTAAAGTGCAAATGAAGGTTGGCTTAATTTTAGATTGTGAGGCTGTGCCAAAGTCAAAATTACTACACTCAACAATACGTGTTGGCTCAAAAACAATATCTGTTTTAAGCGGAATTGCCAAGGCTTACGCACCAGAGCAAATGAAGGGTAAAAAAGTGGTTGTAGTAACCAACTTGCCACCAAGAGAAATGAAGGGTTTTGTTAGCGAAGGTATGATTATTTGTGCAGAAGATAGTATGGGTAATTTATCGCTTTTAAGCCCAGAAAAAGATTTGCCAGACGGAAGTAATATAAGTTAACTAGGTTTGCTTACTACAAAAACAAATAATCCACAAT
>CANDFN010000085.1 GCA_947384015.1 uncultured Clostridia bacterium
TGCTTTTTCTAGTTCTAATCTAGCTGCTTCCCAAGCCGCTTTTGCTTTATCTTTGTCTGTAACAGCCTTTGGCACTGTTGTTGCAATTATTTCCGCATCTTTGTAGGCAGCTTCTGCTGTTGCAACTGCAGTTTCTGCTGCAGTAACAGCTTCAGTTACAGTAATGATTGTAACTGCTGTTTCATCAACTTCGTCAGTTCTTACATCCAAAATGTCATCACTATGGGCATTAGTTGACATAATATTATCATCACTTGTGTAATCAAAATTTGTTACATTTTTGCCAACTGTATTCATTGCATCAGCAAGACCAGCCATCTCTGTTTTATGCTTTTCTTTCTCTGCCTTTTTACGTCTAACCTTTTTTGCTTCTACAAATTCGCCTAAAACAACTTCTCTCTTCTCTTTCTTGGTTTTCTTTTTGCCGTTTACAGTAATTTCTTCTTTAACTGTCTGTTTTTTGATAGTTAAAACATAATCAAGATTTTCGTTTTCAATTGCTGTTAAATGCTTATCTTCTAATATTACAGCTGAAGGATCGTCTGTTTTACCGTCTTTATAAACATCTTCAGGTTTGTCCAATCCGCCTTTTAGCAATATAACAGCCTTCATAGTTTCTGCTTGCTTCAACAAAGCATCTCTTTCTGGGTCTACCCCAATCATATCGCTAGAAGCCTCGTAACTAGATGCAAAATCAGCAAGCTCCTTTTTCATTTCTTCTTCTGTCTTATCACCAGATTTTACTTCAGCTTCTAGTTCTTTTTTCTTATCGTCTAATTTCTTTTTAAATTCACTAAATAACCAAGCATTACTTTCATCCACCTTGCCATCTTTCATGCTAAAGGATGCTTTACTATAAGTTACGCCAAGCCCCTTTTGGATATTTTGATAAATTTTAGTATAGGCTTCTAAAAATTTTGTTCTGATAGAGGCTTTTAATTTTGCCTTTAAATCTTTCCTTAATTTTTCAAATTTAGCAGCATCATCTGCAGCATCGGCTTCAATAGAAGGATCATATACCAAACCATTTTCTGCATAAGCGTTTCGTAAATCTTCCAAAGTATCATATTTATCTACTTTTTCATCAACAGCCTTGCATTCTTCTAAAACTTTTTTATACAAGTCGTTTAATTCTTGCACAAATTTCTTTTTAGCCTCTTTTCTTGCTAGTTTTGCTTTGCTTTCAAACTTCTTTTCTTGCTTTAATTTCATTATAAGGTTAAATATTGGCCCAGCTACCCAACCAGCCGCTAAAATTGTAAGCGCAGGTGCAATCATAACCGGTAACGCCACAGCAAACACACCCATGCACATTAAAACTATTGCGGTAGGCCAAGCCCAAATTTTACCCCAATACTTAAAGTATTCCTTATTAGCTTTACCCATATTGTATCTTTTGCCACCGTATAGTTTGCCAGATTTTGCATCATATTTAACTGGGCTATTGCTCATATTTGCATATTGTGGAAGTTTTGCTGTTGGGTCTTCTACTAAAGAATGATTAGCATAAACATATCTAGAATTAGATATATGGAAACTTGTAGTTCCATCTTCATTTTTTACAACATTGTCTAGTTTATAAACTACACCGTCTACTACAACTTCGTCTATATCGTATTTACCTTGTTTATATAATTCTCTAAACAATCTTTTAGCTTCGGTTAAAGCTGCGTTTTTGTCTTGTTTACCCTCTTCGTCTTCTGCCCCATCTTTTTCTTTAAAAGTTAAAGATGACAAACTTGCATCATCAGGCTTTCTAACTAAAGTAACAGCCCCCTCAAAATCGGCGTTTTCGTTTGTTGTTTGAATTATATGAGATTCTGCTAACGGCTTTGTAGATTTTTTTATTTTATACAAATCTGCAGCATTTATACTTTTTGAAATGTGCAAATCTCCTAAATGTATATCTCCACCAGCCTTGTCAAAAGTTTCTTTATTAAGAATAATGGTTTGCCAAACGCCATCTTTTTTGTAGTAAAATAAATAAGCGTCAAAATCTGTTGAATCGTTCTTTACAAAGTTATATGCCAAAGGGCGAACAAATTCACTTTCTTTTACATACTTACCATTGGCCAAACGCAAATAAGTATCATCTCCCAAAATATCTTCGTCACTGTTAGACTTTGTCATGGTTTTTTCTTTAGAATATGTAGAAATAGCTTCTTCCATTGTAACTTTTTCAGTTACATATTTCTTACCGTCAATTTCAACAGTAAGTTCTTGCCCTACAATGCTTCTTATTACATTTTGCGTTTTTTCTAAATTAGAATGGTCGTATTCTATGGCGGTATCGCCCAAATAGACTTTGCTCTCGCCCGGTTTTATTGAGAATAATATAGGCTGTGCTTTGCCTTTAACACGCAAACGAATGTAGTCTCCTTTCCCTTCAGGAACTAAGCCATATGTTGTTAGATCCATTTGCTGAATTGTTTTACCGTCTTTATCTTTAGCGGTTTTAAATTCTTGCTCTGTATAAGTTCCATCTAATTTTCTTTTTGCCATCATTGGTTCGTGCGTAGTTGGGTTAATTACAGGCTGGCCAAATTCATCTAGCACAAACTCTTCTATTGTTAAATCTTGAATGTTTAAATGTTCTAAGGTTGGTTGTGTTGCTCTTTTTAATTCTCTTTCGCCTACAAATGTGCCACCTTTTTTTATTGTTCCGTCTGCTTGTAAATCTCCTAACTCGGTTTCTGTGGTTAAAACTATATCTCCAGTTTCTTCATTTAATTCTCCAATACGAAGTAATCTCCCTTTACTTTCTTTTAAATAAACAACTCCATCTTCTATTTTACCAATAACCTTAGCTGCCGCACCTGATTTAGCCTTAGACTTAATATTTTTTACACCACCAGAAGCTGCAGTGATAGTAATATCTATAGCCTTCTTTCCACCAATTTTTATTTTTGTTGAACTTCCCGAAGTTGTTATTTTACCGCTAGGTGTTCTAGTTATTGCTAAAACTTTTGTGCCATCTAATCTACCAACTATAGAACCATCATCTGCAACTACATTGTTGCCAACAATTCTACCCATAACAGTTTTATCTGCAAGGACAATTTGTTCAGTCTCTTTGCCTGTTCCTACGTCCCTTACAACATGTCTATGTAAAGACATATTAAAATCTTTTGTTGTAAGCATTCCTATAACAAGTTTTAAATCTACACCATCTTTATAATAAATTTGATGTTCTTGTAACCAAGTATTTATATCTACAGCCGACAAATCTGCATCTTTTAACTTATGTTCTACCGCTCCTTCATAGTAAACTAAATTTTCTTTTGGATAATAATCCCAACCAGAGCCACCTTTAAGTTGCAAATATAAATAACGGCCTCTTCCTGCAGTGGTTTTAAATATTTCCTTTTTATCTTCAACATCATAACTTTTAACGTCCATTAAACGTTTAATACCATAACTAATGCCATGTGTGCCGGGTTCATCATATCTATCTGTTATGTAAAGAGGATTAGCCACCTTTTTTAGATTTTTAGGCATAATGTGCAAAGTATTACCACTAGTGCGATCTAACCTATTATACATTTTTGTAGAAGAATTATAAACACAAATTTGGTTATTTACATATGCCAACTTTAATTGTGCAAAAGTTGTAATTTTTGTATAAACAGTTTTATCCCCTTTTTTAGAAGCAATATATAAACTATCAATTGAATAATCTTTTACACTTGCGCCGTTATTAAAACTTATAAACAAGTCTGAAACAATAATTTCCTCTTCTTTGTTTACAGCAAAAAATTGTTTAAGCCTTTCTGTATCAATGGTATCACCAGTTTCAAAATGGTTATTGGCTAAATCTAACATAACACACCTCTTAAACAAATTATAACATAAACTTAAAAAAAAATCAATATTTATAAAGTGATTAGTATAGATATTTTACCTTAAAAAGAATAATATTTTTAACAATACTCAAACTAAAAATGAGGTGAATATGGAATGCAAAGGAATTGTTAGACGAGTTGATGAATTAGGACGCATAGTTTTACCACGAGAAATGCGTAAAAGCTTAAATATACGAGAGGGCACAAAGTTGGAAATTGGTATTGTAGACGGAAACAAATTTTTACTTACAAAATACAGCGATATGGTAAGTTTAAAAGAATATAGCGATGCAGTTGCCTCTGCTATAAGTGTTAGCATTGAACATGATGTGCTTATTTCGGACATGGAAAAAGTTTTATCTTCCAGCAAAAAAAAGTATATTAATAAAGAACTTACCGAAGATGTGCAAGAGCTTATTTATAAGCGAGAAATTGTAATCCTTAAAC
>CANDFN010000086.1 GCA_947384015.1 uncultured Clostridia bacterium
ACGCAATTAACGCAACAACATCTGCAATAGAGGAGGGCGTTGTTGCAGGCGGAGGCACTGCTTTTGTTAAAGTAAAACATGGTTTAGACGAGTTTATAAACACATTAAATGGTGATGAAAAATTAGGAGCAATAGTTGTAAAAAATGCATTAAATTGTGTGCTAAAACAAATTGCAAATAATGCTGGAGTAGACGCAGAAGAGGTGTTAAATATAGTAGAAACAAACGCAGATTTTAACTATGGTTATGATGCTTTTAACAACACTTTTTGTGATATGTTAAAATGCGGTATAATAGACCCTTTTAAGGTTACCAGAACAGCATTAATTACAGCCGGCAGTGTGGCTTCAACTTTGCTTACAACGGAGTGTGTTGTGGTAGAAAAAGAAAGGCTAAACTAATAAATTTTAGGTTTAAATTAATTAATGTTTTACTATAAATTTTATAAAAACATAAAACGAAAATAAAGATATATTTAGCAAAATTTTAATGTAAATACACTACAAACTGTAAATTGGTTAAATACACAAAAAATAAATAACAAAGCTAAATTTGGTGTAAAACATACAAAAAATAATAAAAAACGGCTATTTTAAGCCGTTTTTTTTGTTTTTTTTAGTTGTTTTTATTATTTGTATCAGTGCTAGAATTTGCTGTATTGTTTGATTTTTCGTCTAGAGTAGATGTATCATTATCATTAGTGGTAGAATAGTTATTATTTTATTTTACATTGTTTTTTAACTGCAATTTATAGCATATATAAAGAATTGTTGCAGAAGATAATAGACCTAAAGAAAGCATAATACATGTTAAATAATTGTTTTTTAATTTTGTTAACTCTATTACATTTGTTTTGCTTAAAGACACAATTTCATTTTCTTCTGTTTTTAAAGAAACTACATTTATTTGAACAGCAGTTTTAGTTAAGAAAGTTTTTAGATTGTTTTTTATTCTAAATTCAATTACATCACCTTCATGTAATGAGGTTAAGTATTCTTGGCTTGTAACTGTATCTATGTTTGAAATACATAAAACTGCTAGATAATTTTCAGTATAAATATAGTAGGATTTATTATTATCTTTATCTATTGTTTGAATACGGCTTATTGTTGCAGAATATGAGGTGGTATTTTTTTCGTTAGAAGGCTTTACAAGTGGAGAAATGGAAACGCAAGAAGTTATTAACATTATTAATAAAGCAAGACTATATATAACAATAGATAAAATTAATAAAGGATTTTTTTATTTTTCTTCATAAATAACATCTCCTAACAAACTAATTTTCTTCAACAACTTTGCCAATAGCAATATCAAATTCACCAGTTTTGTAATTAATTTTATGAATGCTCATAACTGCTTTAATATCCTCTTCGCAAGCTTTAATAAAATCTAAATTATTGTTGGTTACGGTAATGTCTTCAATTTCGGTTTTTAAGCTAATTTTATTTTCGCTTTTAAACTGTCTAACACGTCCAACAATGTCGTTTACAACAAGGTCTCCGTCTGCAATTATTGTAGGGTTATATGCTTCCTCAATTTTACCGATAGTGGTGCTGTGAATACTTATAAACTTTTCGTTTTCTTTGAAGGTGTTTTGATAAATTTCTTCACTTACATGTGGTAAGAAAATACCAAATAATTTTAACATATTATAGAATACAATGTAAGAAGTGTATTGCGCGCTTTGTTTTGCTTTTTCGCCATAAACTTCAGGCTTCCATAAACGATTTTTTGCAATCTCTATATAGTTGTCACAGAAGTTCCAGAAGAAGGTTTCTAGTTCATTCATGGCAAGGCTAAATTCATATTTGTCAAAGTTCTTTGTAAAGTTTTCAAACATCTTGTTATATTTTGCAATAATCCATTTATCCATAGGTAGTAGGTCGGTTTTAACAGGTTTGTAGCCTTCCAAGAATTGCCATATAAATTTGCCAGCATTATATAATTTGTTAACAACTTTTGCACCATTTTTAAAGGTATCTTCATTAAGCATAATATCTCTGCCAAGGCCAGAAGAGGTTGTCCAATATCTTACTACATCGGCAGTATAATTTTTAATAAAGTCTAATGTGCTGTGTTTGCTGTTGTTTTTGCTTTTACTTACCTTTTGCCCCTTATCTGCCATTAAGAATCCCATAATCATTAAATTGTCCCATGGGCGGGCGTTGTTGTGATAAAAACCTTTAACAATAGTATAAAAATCCCAAGTTCTAATAATGTCGTGTGCGTTAGGGCGCAAACTCATAGGGTATAGCTTTTTAAAGGTTTCGTCATCAACTTTCCATTTGCAGTTTATTTGTGGGGTAACTGAACTTGTTGCCCAAGTGTCTAGTATGTCTATTTCAGGTTCGTATTCTGTGCAACCACATTTACAAACTTTCTTTGGTGCGTCTACAAGAGGATTAACTGGTAAATCTTTTTCATCTGCTACAATTGGTGTGCCACATTTTTTGCAATACCAAACAGGGATAGGAACACCAAAATATTTTTGTCGGCTTATGCACCAGTCCATGCTTAAGTTTTCAACCCAATCGTCATAACGAGCTTTCATAAAGGTAGGGTGCCAATTAATTTCGTTGCCAAGTTTTTTCCATTGTTCTTTACAATCTAGTGTTTTTATAAACCATTGACGTTTTAAGTTGATTTCCATTTCGGTTCCGCAACGTTCGTGAACAGAAACTTGGTGAGTTATATTCTCTTGTCTAATCATATGTCCATTAGCAATTAAATCTTCAATAACTTTAGCACGTGCTTCCTTAACTTTAAGGCCTGCATATTTACCAGCAAGTTCTGTCATTCTGCCACCATCATCAATTGCTTGTTTGTATTCTAGGTTATATTTTTTAAACCATAAAGCATCGGTTTGGTCACCAAAAGTGCAGCACATAACAACGCCAGATCCTTTGTCCATTTCAACCTTATCGTCTGTTAAAACTGGCACTGTAAAATTGTAAAGAGGTATTCTAATCTTTTTATTTAATAAGTGTTTGTTCTTTTCGTCCTTAGGGTTAATTAAAACGCAGTCACATGCGCAAAGAAGTTCTGGACGGGTGGTTGCAATTTCTACAAAATTATCTTCGCCGTCTAAATAAAAACGTAAATAATTAAAACAAGATTCACTCTCTTTGGTTTCTAATTCGCTTTGAGCAATACTTGTTCTGCACTTGGTGCACCATAGGGCAGGGGCAAGTGCACAGTATAATTTATTTTTATTGTAAAGGTCTACAAAAGAGGTTTGGCTTATACGTTGACTGTCCAAACTAACGGTATGATACATTAAATCCCAATCAGCTGAATTGCCGGTTGCAATAAAAATTTCTTTAAACTCTTCTTCTAACTCTTGAACAGTATCATAGCAAAGTTGTCGGAACTTTTCACGGCCAACTTCATAAGCTTTTACGCCATGAGTTTTTTCTACATACAACTCGGTAGGTAAGCCGTTGTCATCAAAGCCAAAAGGGTAAAAAACATTATACCCGCTCATACGTTTGTAGCGTGCAACAAATTCGCTTTGAGTGTAGCTTGAAATATGCCCCAAATGAATATGACCATTAACAGTTGGTGGAGGTGTGTCTATTGAAAAGGTTGGCTTTTTAGATTTTGGGTCGTATTTATAAACACCATTATCTTGCCAAAATTTTTGTATGCGAGGTTCTGCTTCGCTTGCGTTGTATTTGTTAGATAACATAAATTTCTCCTAAAAATTACTAATAATTTAGTTTACCATATTTAAACAATTTTTGCAACAAATAAAACATATTAAAAATGGTTAATTTGTATAATTTAAAATTTAATTAAAAATAATAAAAAACATAGAAATTAATATAAATTTTATAAAAAACAATAAAAAATTGGGCTAATTTAATAATATTTTAAACAAAATTAAAATGATTGACTTTATTTTTATATAGTATTACACTTTAAATATGGAAGAAATAAAATTTAAAAAATCTTTAGGTCAAAACTTTATTTTTGATAAAAATTTATTAAATGCCATTGCAACAGACGGGGAAGTTGGGACTGATGATGTAGTTTTAGAAGTTGGTGCGGGGGCAGGAACATTAACCGAAATTTTATGCAAGCGTGCCAGTAAAGTTATATCTTATGAAATAGACAAATCTTTAACCGAAAGGCTAAATGCAATAAAAGAGGCAAACCCAAACCTAACACTCTGTTTTGAAGATTTTATGCAAGCAGATTTAACTACGCTAAGTATAAAACCTA
>CANDFN010000087.1 GCA_947384015.1 uncultured Clostridia bacterium
TGGTATGCCTTGGAACAAAATCTATAAACGAGAATGTATTACAGAAGATTTTGTAGAAGGTGTTAAGTTTACAGAAGATGAAATTTTTAACGATTATAATCTTCACAACATGAAAAAGGTTGCATTATCTAGTGAAGTTTTACACAATTATTATTGCGCACCATATAACCCTAAAGCAAAGGCTAGTGCGGTAAATTCGTTATATTCCGCAGACAAATTCTGGGAAAAGAAATGCACAATCTGGCACATGGGTATGCTTACAAATAAATATCGTTATTATGCTATAGACAAATGGTATGCAGATAAAAAAGAAGATTTATTCTATATTAGAAGTTTTGATTTCTTCTTTTGGGATTTCTTCTTAATGGCTAAAAACTGTGTAAAAGAAGAGTTTATCGCTGAAACATTAAAAGGTATTTTTAGAGAACAGCTTTTCTTAGATACGTTAAAGAGTAAAGAAAAATATGGTTTAAAATTAAAAAATTACACAGATGAGGATATTGAGGTTTTTACGAACAACGCTTATTATGCGTTTAAGGACATAAAAACCTACAATAAAAATATGTCTATGTATAAAGTTTTCTTAGGTTTGTTTGGTAAATATTTTTATGATTTAACTGAAGATAAAAACACAGTGGAAATTTTGTCTAGAACTTATAAAGATTTACTTGCAAATTCTACTAAAGAAGCTATTTATGTAAACAAATTATTGCAGAATAGAGTATTAGATAGTTCTGCAAACAATTGCAAAATTTTAGTAATGAATAAACTAAAAAAGAAAATTGCAAAAAAGGCTGAAGATTAATAAAAAATTGCGTTTATTAACGCAATTTTTATTTGCTATTTAGCTTTTTTCGTTCTTGTTGTTTTGGTTTTAGTAGTTGTTTCAACAACAGTTTCGCTAGTTTGGTCAACAACCGGTTCTGTTTTGGCAAGTTGTTGAGCTTTTAATAAATCACGAATTTCTAAAAGTAGAGCTTCTTCGCCAGGGTGTGCAAGCTTTTCTGCTGCAAGTTTGGCTTCTTTTTCAGCTTTTGCTTGAGCTACAAGTTCAGCTTCATATTCTGCTTTAACATCCTTATATTTACGCTTTTCTTCTTTAGCTTTAGCTTTTAATTTTTTGTAAATTTCGCGATTCTCTTTTTTAGATAAGCTTGTTACTTCTCCAAAATATTTTTTAGATGCATTAAATGTTTTGATAATTATAAACAATGTTAGTGCAATAATTAAGAAGTTTATAATTGCAGTAATAAATGCACCCCAATCAATATAGATACTTGCAGATAGGTCTACAACACCATCAACTTTAACTTTTTTTAGGAAGGTGTAAGCGGATTCAAGTCCGTCCGTAGCACCGAATGATAGGAAGAAGTTTACTATAGGCATAATAATTTTATTGGTTAATGCTGTAACAATGGCATTGAAAGCACCACCAATAATTACCGCGATTGCTAAATCTACAACATTACCGCGAGTTATAAATTTTTTAAACTCTTTAAAAAACTTTTTCATAATACCTCCAACAATATAATAGCAAAAACCAAAAAATTTTACAAATTTTTTAACATGAAAATTTGGTTTTTCTTAAAAACATTATAGTTGTAAAATAAAAACAAAAACCAAGGCTTAACCTTGGCCTGCTCCACAATTTGGACATACTGTATTATCTGTTTTTAGGGTAGATCCACAATAGGGGCATTTTTTTGTTTTATTTTTTGAATTGCTTGTGGTGGTAGAGAGTGTTTCTAATATAAGATCTTCTTGTGTTTGTGAAATTTTTTCAACTGTAGCATAGATGTTTTTCGCTTGACTAAAAGCGCTACTTTTTAAGGCAAACCTTATAACAGCCGAAATGATAACAATAAATATTCCTCCAAATATTAAAGAAATCCCCACAAACATTTTGCTATTTTTAGTAGTCTTTGCATCAAACCAATCTGGATCTAACATGTTTGGCACAGTTACATTTGATGATTTAATAATATTTACTATTCCTGCAATAATCAAGGTTAGTGCAACCGCAAGTAAAATACCAAATATTATGTTGCTTATAATTTTTTTATTTTTCATATTCTGCCTTTTATTTATCATCGTTTACAATATCACTATTAAGCGCCCATTTAGCAAGACTTTCAATACCTTTTTTGCAGCCTTCTTTGCTAGAATAGCCGCCTTCACTTGAACAGAGAAGTTCTCCATTCCTTGCAAGAAGGCGATAGCGGAATTTGCCTGTTTTATCACAAAAAATTTCAAACTTTGGGTTTGCTAGGGTGGTTTTTATTTTTAGGGTTTGATCTTCTACTGGGGAGTTTGCGTTTTTACGAACACTTTCAATTCCGGCTTTGCAAGCAGATAAAGTGGTGTAGCCTACACCTCCGCTAACAGCAATGGTTTCGTTGTTTGGGGCTTTTAATCTAAAGTTAATATTGCCTTTGCTTGTTTTGTAGTAGGCAAATTTACCCTTAAGTTCTGTTTTTGCAGATTGCTTTGTTGTTGGCTTCTTTGTATCAGCGATTTTGTTTGTTTTAGAAACTGTCGTTTTTGTAGTAGTTTTAGTTGTTGGTTTAATTTCTTTTTTTGTTTCAAACTTACTTAAAGGTTGTTTTGTTGATGGTTTGGTTTTGGTTGTTTTAATAGTTTTTTTATTAGCATTTTTTGCTATTGCCATAAATTCCTCCTTAGTTTTTAATTTCAATTATTATACTTAATAACTATAGTTTTGTCAAACAAAGAAAAAACAAATAAAGGTTTATATACATAATTAATTTTTAGCAATAAAAAAGTTTCAAGCGAAAAGCTTGAAACTTAGGTGTGGCGCGGAGCTAGGGATTCGAACCCCAGGAGGCTGTTAACCTCGGCAGTTTTCAAGACTGCTGTATTAGACCGCTCTACCAGCTCCGCATATTATAACCGCATTTTGGCTAAATTAATTTACTAATAAAATAATTATTGCTAAAAGCGACATATATAATATAACATAAAATTATTGTTTTGACAAGCCTTTTTAAAACTTTTTGTATTAAAACGATGCAATTTTTATGTATTTATGATAAAATTATTAATATGGAAAAGTTAAAACATGTTGTGCATCCAATAAATCCTATTTATAATAAATACAGTAAAGTGTTGATTTTGGGCAGTATTCCTAGTCCGAAATCGCGAGAAGTAGGTATGTTCTATGGTCATCCTAAAAACAGATTTTGGAAAGTGTTGGCGATTTTGTTTAAAGAGGAAGAACCCACAACAAATGAGGAGCGCGTGGCATTTTTGTTAAAACATAATATAGCAGTTTGGGATGTTGTAAAAGAGTGTGATATAATCGGTGCAAGTGATAGCAGTATTAAGAATGTAGTAGTAAATGATTTTTCAATTATAAAAAATAATACCAATATTAAGGCGGTGTTTACAACCGGTAAAACAGCGTTTAATTTATATAAAAAATATGTTGGAAACGATGTCTTTTATTTGCCTTCTACAAGCCCTGCAAATTGTGCAAACTCTTTGCAGTGTTTAGTAGAGGGATATTCTGTTTTGCTAAAATATTTGTAGTTGTAAATATAATAAATTTGACAAAAATAGATAAATTTAGTAATATAATACTAAGAGGTGTATATGAAATGTTTTAGTTGTGGTAAAGTGCTTAAAAAAGGAACTAATTTTTGTCCAGAATGTGGTGCCAATTTAACAAACAATGAAGAAAATCAAACTTCTTTAGAAGATTTAAAAACCAATGATATTGTAGAAAAAACAAAAGAAGAAAAGTTGTCGGTTAATGAGGAAATAAAAGACAAAGATAATCGTCCTAAAAAGACTGACAAATTAGGTATTGCTGGTTTTGTTTTAGGTTTGTGCGGTTTATGCTTTACCTCTGTAGTTATGAGTATTATTGCAATAGTATTCAGTTCTGTTAGTAAAAGCGGATATGATGAAACAAAACATAAAAATAAAGGTTTTGCAATTGCAGGCTTAGTGCTTGGTATTGTTGGGCTTGTTGCATCTATTATAGAAGCTGTTGTTAGAAAGAATTTTCCGTTTTAGTTAATAAAAAAATAAAACCGTTGAGTTGCAACGGTTTTTTATTTATATTATTTTGCCTTGTTAGCTTTTGTTTCAGATCGGAAGAGCGTCGTGTAGGGAAAGAGTGTCGTTTGTAGTGTTGTTG
>CANDFN010000088.1 GCA_947384015.1 uncultured Clostridia bacterium
GAAAAGAAAACAGAATTTTCAATTGGTTACAACAGCACAGATAAGCAATATCAATGGACAGCATTTGAGACATACGATGCATCTCATTTTGGTATAGACGGACAAGACGACTTCTATTTACATGCAATTACAACTACAAATAATAATGTAAGCATTCACACAATAACAGATGCTACAAATAAAATTATAGCATTCTATTGGACAATAGAAGGGGAAGAAACAGTTGCAAATCTTAATTATACAGTTCCTTTAACCTTTGAATTTGTAAACGAAAATGATAGTAATAAAAAATTAATATACACAACAAATAGTAGTTCAGACGTAAATGATGTTTTGGTAAAACCTTATATACCAGATTTAAATAATACTAATCCAATTTCTGGTGCAGACTACGATTTGGTAAACGATGTGTTTGACATGGTAAAAGCAACAAGTGAAGATGCTAACAAAAAAGGTGTTATGTTTAACGGAGATAATGTAACATCATTAGTAGTTACATCGGTAAGCAATAATAACTTAGTTAATAGCGACATCTCTTATATTGGTGCTGGCTATGTTTGGGATGCAACAAGAAATCTTTGGGAACAAAATTCTTGCTTAGTAAATATTGCTTCAATTACCGGTAATAGTGCGATTTTAACAGTAGATTACACAATAACTTATACAAATGGTATTAGTTATCAGTTTAGTGTTAACTTAATAGTTAAAAATGGCCAAGTTGTGGAAGTTGTTTATCCATATAGCATTGCAAACTCTACAAGTCAAGCCTCTGTAATATTTAATAGCAATATTGTAACAGAAGCTGATTTGCAAGATTTAGGTGCGGTAAGAGACGGGTCTGTTTATAAAATTAATTTAGATAATTTTGAAACCGTATATTTAACTGACGCAAACGAAAGCGTAGTTATAGATTTGGCAAACGACCCATTATTATCATTATCACGTGTTCAAATTGGTGGCAAAACAAGCGATGTTTTAAACGGATTTACAGTAGAAAAACTTGCTTGGTATAGTGGCTCTCGTTTTGAAAACTATAACAATAATTCAATTCATATAGACAACACAAAAGTTATATTTGATTACCCTACAGGAACAATTCAAAGTTGGGCAGAAACTCCTGCTTATGTAATATTTAAAATTACATCAGCACAAGGCGGGGCAGTAGGTTATTATAAGGTGGTATTATATTTATCACCATTAACCAACGATGTTGCAAGGCAAACATCTATCACAAATTATGCTGAAATTCAAGCAAATTCTCCAGCGGTTGGGGAAAATTCAAATGTTGTTACTGCAGGCACAAGCTTAAATGTTCTTGGCACTAATGTGACAGAATTTAATAATGCATTTAATTTAAATTATGCAAACTATGGTTCGGCTTTATCATTCTATTTAGCTTCTGCACAATACGCTGACGGTTCTAGTGGGTTAGATGCAATGACCATAGATAATGCAACAGCTACTATTGGTTGCAATTTAAATAATGCAAAATTAAACACCATTTATAACTATTTAACCTTAAAAATTGTTGTAATTTATACAGATGCAAATAGAGCTATAAATATTGGCTCGTTAGTTGTATATGTTAAACCTTTGGTTTCTGAAGAAACTGTTACAACAATTGTCAGCTTTAATAAGGTAACAGACAAAATTACGGGTAATTACAAAGATACAACTTTTAACACTGGTTATTACACCGCAACAATAACAAATCAAGAAGAAGTTGCGGTTCCATTTAACCTAGTAACAGGAGATATGGCATATAGCTACGATGTGGTTACAGCAACAATTACTAATGTTTTAACAGAAGGCTTTACATTAACAAACAACGCAATTAATTATCAAGCAAGCCAAACTAACAGTGGCAAAGTAATTAGTGTTATTGCAGATGTAAATAGCAGCAACTTATCTGTATTAAGAATTAACAACTATACAGATAAAGCAGTTGAATTTGTTGTAAAATATACCTTCTTGTTAGAAGAATACAATCAACAATTATCTGTTTATGTTGTATACACATTAAATGCAATCAGTTTAGATAATGAAATAAAATATATAACTTTAGGCAATAGACATTCTGCAGAAACAGGCTTCAATAATACACTTTCTATTGCAGATATTGTTACAGATTATAAAAAAGAAATAATTTTAACAAATACAGCAAATCAACAAAGTAAAAAATTAGCAACAGTTGGCAATTCTAATGACGCTGAAACCTCAACCGAAGTGTTTAACTCTTACTATTTAAATTATAAGTATGATGAAAATGATAGACTATACTTTGTTTTTGAACTACCAACGCAAACTTATCATTTAGATTTATCAGTAACCCTTGAGGATTATATTGGCAGAACAAATACTGTTCGTTTAGATGTTACAGTAGAACCTTCTGTGAGGGTAGTGAACAATTCAGCTGCAGAAGTCAATGCAATGGTAACAGCTTTAACAAACAACTACAAAAGCGAAGTTGGTAGCGTGTTAGATGTTTATATTACACGTAATGATAACTATATGGTGTTTAACATTACATCTAATGAAACTGTTACAACAATAACAACGCTTGCAAATTCTTCAATAGAATTAGAGTTTACAACTTTAGACGGTGTTAATGCTAAGAACTATGTATACTTACAACAAGGCGAAACTGAAGAGAATTTAGAGTGGTTGGCTTTAACAACCGATAATATTAAAATAGAAGACCCAGGCAAAGACGGAATCGTAAAAATAGGTTTTGCTCACATGGGTAAAGACGATACCATTTTACTACTAAATGTAAAGGTGTATAATGACAAAAATGTTCAATATACTCAAGAAATTAACTCTTACATTAAAATTGCTCAAACTTATAGTGGTTTAATTGCACAGTATGAAGTTAATGGCTCTGACCATGATGTGCGCTATGCAAACGATGTTTTAATAGCAACCAGCATGTTTACAGCAATAGGTAACAATACCAAAGATTTAAGCGACAACAACATCTTTAATACTTGGCGTTTTGCTTTAATGGATGCTAAGGGTAATGAACTTTCTGCAGATGAATATGATTTATCTTTAATGGGATTTACAAATAAAAACAACGTTAACGGCTTTACAATGGCTCCAAGTGGAGTAATGGAAAGAAATGGAGAAAACTTTAAATTTACAACACCAAGTTCAACATCTAATAATACAGCGATTTTAACTTTAAGAAACTTGGCAGGTGTAAGCAATTTAAGATATGTGTTTAGAGTTCTTCCAAGCTCTGCAACTTTAACTGGTGAAGGTGTTCATACTATTAAAGAGGGCGATATAGAAAAGACATATTTAACTGTTACAGGTTCTGGAAACGGAACAGCCTCTATTGCGGACGCAAACAACAACGTATTCTATATTGCAAAAACTAATGAAGAAGGTAATGGAAACAGCATTTTAACTATAAATATTAACAATGGTGGTGCGACAGAAATCCCTTCAGCTGATATATCAAGCAGTAATCAAAATGGTGCTAGCATTACAACAATAACTGCAAACAACATCACAATAACAATTAGGGTAGAAGGCTCAATATTAACAGTTTCTACAACTGGTTTAACAAGCAATATAACAAACTATACCTTAACCTTAACAATGTATGGTAATGGTTTAATAGCTAAGAATTTTGAAATTGTTTACTTAAACTACACAGCCGAAACAAGAACAGATACTCCAGATTACTATGGCGCAGATACTATAGAAATGAAAGATCTATTTAATGTTAAAAAGGCAGGTGCTGAACTTACTCAAGAAGAAACTTCAACTATAGGTTATATTCTAAAATCTGCAACCTTTACAAAGTATGATGATAGTAACACTTCTACATCTATATATTATCAAGATCATGAAGTTAGAGAATTATTTGCAGGCTACACTGTAGACGGAGAGTATTATTACTTTGCATCAATGCCTACAATATTCAATGGAAGATATAATTCATTGACCTTAAATAATATTGCAGCAAGCAGGCTTACAATTAATTTAACAGTAGATGTGTTGATTAATGGTAAAACTTTACAAACATTGCAAAAAACTGTAACCGTTTTATCAAATATCAAAATGCAAATTAACAGAAATGATGTTGCAGATAATGGTAGATCGGAAGAGCGTCGTGTAGGGAAAGAGTGTCGTGGGTTGTGTTGGGGGGGG
>CANDFN010000089.1 GCA_947384015.1 uncultured Clostridia bacterium
ATAGTGTAAACCAACCCTTCTCTTTCTATTGTGCCAGAAGCATTTGCCAAGCCACTTTCTACATATTCATATAAAGAAGTAGAAGACTTTTCTATAGACTCCTCCCCTTCACTATTCTTTATAAAGTTTAAACCATTGTATTTTACTATTACACCTTCTCTTTCGCTACTTTTAGCAACAAAATCACCATTAGGCGCATGATACAATTGCACGTTTGAAGAATCGTAAGGAACAAATTGTCCATTTTGATATTCACTTACTGTAAAATCTAAACTTGCTTCTATATAATGATTTTTAAAAGTGTTAACTACAGCGGATTGTATAATTAATTTGTGAACAGCATTTTGAATTGATGCAATGTTTGAAGTAATACCAGTTAAATCTATTTCTACTGGTTTGCCTGTAGAAGATTGAAGACCCTCTACTGTTGCTTGTAAGTTATTTAATGCTGAATTTAAATTTTTTACACTATCATCTAAGGTATCAATTTGAGATTGCAAACTAGAAATATCTGCACCATTATTTAATTGTGCTTGAATTGAACTTAGAGTGCTATTTATTGTTGATATATTACTTAAAATTGTTGCAATGCTAGAATTGTTTGAAGTTAGTTGATTTTTTAAATCTGCAATTTCGCCTTTATTTTCCTGTAATTCATTTTGTAACTTTTCCAATTCCTCTTGCAATTTTTCTATATTTGATGCGTTTTCATCAACTTGGCTTTGATTTGTAGATGACGTTCCTGGCATTGTATTTTCATTGTTGTTACCACGACACCCAGCTAAACCAAACATACTTGTAAAACCAATCCCTGCAGCTATTACCATAGTAGCCACTCTTTTTTTAATTAACCCCATTTATTCCTCCAATAATTAAAATTATTATACAATTAATATATAATTTTGTCAATATTATAATATTTTATTTTTTTAGCTAAAAAACAAATTAATACATCTCACTAATAACAAAAAACCGCACTAGGCGGTTTTCTTTTCTTGTTTTTTTATTGATTTTGATTTTTCTTTTTTATCTTTAGTTGTGTTAAAGATGTTGGAGTTTTTATTGTTTATAAAGTCTGCATCAACTACAATTTTATTTAAATTTTGCTCAAAATGATAGTTATACATAACGTCTAACATACGTTCTTCCAAAATAGTGCGCAAACCTCTTGCCCCAGTTTTTAGTTCTATTGCCTTTTTTGCAACCGCGCTTATTGCAGACTTATCAAAAACAAGGTCTATGCCGTCCATTTTAAACATTTCTTGATATTGCTTTGTTATTGCATTTTTAGGTTCTTGCAAAATACGTTCTAAAGCTTTTTCATCTAAACCATTTAAAGTGGTAACTATAGGCAACCTGCCAACAAATTCTGGTATCATACCATACTTAATTAAGTCTTGTGGCTGAATTTTACCAAATTGAGTTATATCGCCTTGTTCGCTAACCTTTTGAACAACCGCACCAAAGCCTAGTTTTGAAGAACCTTGACGTTCATTTATAATTTTATCTAGCCCTACAAAAGCGCCACCACAAATAAATAAAATATTTGTTGTGTCAATTTTAATATTTTCTTGTTGAGGATGTTTACGTCCTCCCTGAGGAGGGACAGACGCAACCGTTCCTTCTAAAATTTTCAATAAGGCTTGTTGAACACCTTCGCCACTAACATCTCTAGTAATAGAAACGTTTTGAGTTTTGCGTGCAATTTTATCTATTTCATCAATATAAATAATGCCTTTTTGCGCTTTTTCAATGTCGTAATCTGCATTTTGAATTAGTTTTAACAAAATATTCTCTACATCGTCGCCAACATAACCCGCTTCAGTTAAAGCTGTAGCATCGCTACTGGCAAAAGGAACCTTTAATGTTTTTGCTAGAGTTTTTGCAAGCAAAGTTTTTCCGCTTCCGGTTGGCCCAACAAGCAAGATATTAGATTTTTCTAATTCAACTTGATCGTTGTTATTTTCTTTTTTTACCATGTTATAATTAATTCTCTTATAATGGTTATAAACAGATACCGCAAGCACTTTTTTTACTTCGTCCTGACCTATAACGAAATCGTCCAACCTGGCTTTAATTTCTTGTGGTTTTGGTAGGTCTATTAAACTATCGTTGTTTTGTTTTGCAGTTTTATTTTTGTAAGTTAACAGGTCTCTGCAAATTTCAACGCAATCCTTACAAATATAACAGTCGCCTTCTGTATTGCTAATCATCTCTGTAAGTTCGCGTGCAGGACGCCCACAAAACGAACATATAGTGTCTATTTGTTTCATTAAAACTCCTTTATTTTTGAGATTAATATAATTTGAAAATTTTAGTTATTATCTAGCAAATTGATTTGCATAAAAAATCAATAACCTACTTTTCCTATTTTATATATGCGTAAAAACACAAATTATATTCTTAGGTAATTTGTTTTATTTTCTCTTTTCAAAAATCTTATCTATTAAGCCATATTTTAATGCTTGTTTTGCATCTAAGAAATTATCACGGTCGGTATCTTTTGTTATTGTTTCTATAGTTTTACCAGTATTATCTGCTAAAATTTTGTTTAAGTTTTCTCTTGTTTTTTGGATGTGTTTTGCATGGATTTCAATATCACTAGCCTGACCTTGTGCACCGCCTAGAGGTTGATGAATCATAACTTCACTATGAGGCAAACATATGCGTTTACCTTTTGCCCCGCTAGAAAGAATTACAGCCGCCATACTTGCTGCCATACCAATGCAAATTGTAGACACATCACATTTAATATATTGCATTGTATCGTAAATTGCAAGCCCTGCTGTTACACTGCCTCCTGGGCTATTTATATACATAGAAATATCTTTATCTGGATTTTTACCCTCTAAATAAATTAATTGTGCAACCACAGTGTTTGCCATATTATCATCAATTTCGCCAGACAAGAAAATAATTCTATCTTCTAACAAACGAGAATAAATATCGTAACTCCTTTCTGTGTTGCCAACTTGATCAATTACCATAGGTATCATATGAAACATTCTCCTTTTATTATTTGATTTAGTATTTGAAAATTAAAGGTTATTATCTGGCAATAAATTACAAGATAATAACCTCCTCATCCTATTTAACTTAATTATTTTTTAGCTGTGGTTTTTGTTGTTTTTGCTGTAGTAGATTTTGTTGCTGTGCTTTTAGTTGCAGTTTTTGTTGCTGTAGTTTTTGTTGCAGGCTTAGTTGATGCCTTTGTTGTTTTTGCTATGGCTTCCTTTTTAGAACCAGTTACAACTGTGTTGTTTGCAAGTAAGAAATCTACAATCTTTTTCATCAACATTTCATTTGCAAGTCTGTTTATAGTATCATTATTAACTTGTTTTTTGAAATCTTCCACTTTTTGATTAGCATTTTTTGCAAGTTCTTCTATTTTTTTGTCAATATCTTTTTGAGTGATATCTAAATTTTCTGTTTGAATTAATTTCTCTAAAACAATCCTACCTTTAACATTGCGAGTAGCATGTTGTTTTATTTCTTCTTTAAGTTGATCCATAGTCTTGCCAATGTAGTTGCAGTAATCTTCTAAAGTGATGCCTTGGTATTTCATTTGAGCAGACATCCCGTTTATTTGGCGGTTAACTTCTTCGTCCACTAAAACATCTGGAACTGTTACAACAGTATCATCAATTATGCTATCTAACATATCATTTTCAACTTCTATTTCAGCATCTTCTTCAGCTTTCTTTAACAAGCGAGCTTTAACGCCTTCTTTATACGCTTCTACAGTTTCAAACTCTGTGCTATTTGAAACAAATTCTTCATCTAATTTAGGCATAATGCGTTCACGTACATTTTTTATTTCAACCTTAAATGTTGCAGGCTTATTTGCCAAATCCTTTTGATGATAATCTGCTGGGAAGGTTACAAGAACATCTTTCTTATCACCTATTGACAAACCTATTAATTGGTCTTCAAAAGTGTCTATGAAAGAATGACTGCCAAGTTTTAATTGATAGTTCTCTGCACTGCCACCATCAAAGGCTTTACCGTCTATAAAACCATTAAAGTCTAATGTAACAATATCGTCATTTTTAGCTGGTTTATTTGTTTCTACAAGTCTAGAGCCACGCAACAATTCTTTGTCAATTTCTTCTTTAACTTGTTTGTCTGAAACATTAGCTTCTTGTTTTGTAAAGGT
>CANDFN010000090.1 GCA_947384015.1 uncultured Clostridia bacterium
TGCCGCTTTTTGCATAACAATTTTTCCAACCCTGGTGCTTCCTGTATAAAAGATGTAGTCAAAATCTTGGTCTAGCAAAAATGAACATTCGTCCACACCACCTTGCACTGTTGTTACATGCCCAGCATCAAAAGTTTTAGCAATTAGTTTTTCTATAATAACACTGGTGTTTGGTGAAATTTCGCTTGGTTTCACTATTACAGAATTACCAGCAGCAATAGCATCAACTAATGGTTCCATAGTTAACATAAAAGGATAATTCCAGGGGCTGATAATTAACACACAGCCATAAGCGCATGGCAATTTATAACTTTTTGCAGGGAATTGTGAAAGCGGTGTGCCAACCCTACGCTTGCTTGATAACCGCTTACAATTTTTTACCATATAGCTTATTTCGTTTAAGGTTAAACCGATTTCGGTCATATATGTTTCTTCTGCACTTTTATTAAGGTCTTGTTTTAGAGCTTCGTTTATTTCTGGCGTCATCAGTTTTATGTTTTTATAAAGCCTTTTCAAGGTTTCAACCCTATTTTTATAATTATTCATGCCGTTTTGTGCTAAAAACTGTCTTTGCACATCAATTTTATTAAGTATGCTTTGTTTATCCATTTTTTACCTCAATATATATTTTTTCTAATTGTTTTGCAGTATAAAGCACTGGCACTGGGTATAGAGGATTTGCTTCTTTTTCCGCCGTGCGGGCAAGAGCTGGAATATCCTCTTGCTTAATCTCTGGAATATTTTTACCTATGCCCATATTAGCATTTAACTCTTCTACTTTTTCTATAAATATTTTAGCACCAATTTCTTTTGGAGTGCTTGCATCAAACAAACCCGCATAAACACCTAATTGATGTAATTTTTTATATATCTTTTTGCCATACATTTTTAATACATAAGGCAATATTATTGCGTTAGCAAGACCATGAGCCACATTATATTTACCACCTAAAGAATGCGCCACTGCATGAACATAGCCCACATAAGATTTTGTAAAAGCCACACCTGCCAAATATGCCGCTTGCAACATATTTTGCCTTGATTTTAAATTACTACCATCTTTATAAACAGTTAATAGATTTTCAAATATTAATTTAGTTGCATCTAATGCACACTTCCTTGTTTGCTTGGTTGTGCTACGTCCTATATATGCTTCCACTGCATGAGTTAACGCATCCATACCAGTTGTAGCAGTAATATGTGACGGCAAGCCTAAAGTTAAGTTAGCGTCTAGCAATGCATAACGCGGAATTAGCGGAAAATCATTAATAGCATATTTATGTCTTGTTTTGCTATCTGTTATAACTGCTGCAAGTGTAGTTTCACTACCCGTTCCTGCTGTTGTAGGCACAGCAATTAAAAGTGGTATCTTTTTTAGCACTTTTAAAATACCTTTCATTTGCCCACAACTTTTTTTAGGGCGAGCAATCCGTGCACCAACTGCTTTTGCACAATCCATTGCTGAGCCACCACCAAACGCAATTATTGCGGAACATTCATTTTGCCTATACATTTGTAATGCTTCTTCAACATTATCTGTTGTTGGGTTTGCAACTGTGTTGTCATAAATAAGCACCTCTATATTGTTTTTTTGCAAAATTTCCGTTAATGCTGCTGGCAAATTAAGTTTAGATATACCCTTATCTGTAACCAACAAAACTTTATTTATTAGGTTTTGTTTTAAAACATCAGCAACTGATTGATTATTTTCTAAAATCTTAGGCTCTCTATAAGGCAAAATTGGTAAAGCTATTTTAAATACTCCTTGAAATAGTCTACAATACATTGTTTTAAAGAAATTCATATATTCTCCTTTTTTCAATAAAGTTAAACAAATAAGAGTTTTATACGGCAAATTTGTGTTTGTTATATATTTCTTTCTCCCATTTCTAATAAACTTAAAATTATTATAAATTAAGCAAAATTAGGGGTCAAACAATAAAACTAAAATTTAAATATTTTTATCGTTTTTACATAAATTGTCAACAATTAGTATGGCGGGTGTTGATTAATAATACAAAATATCAATAATTAAAGAAATTTATTTATATATAACTTAACCTATTTGACTTATTTGTTTTATTTTGTTAAATTTAGTTTAGGAGAAATTTTTATGAAAAAGCATAATGACGATTGGGAAGAGTTTTTAAAACAGCGTGAACAAGAAAAGCCATTAGAAGATAAACAATTAGAGGAATTATTAAAACACGATCATAAAAACAAAAATGCAAATTTAAACAAAGAAGTTTCTAAAGAAAAAGCTAATAAAACAAACACTAGCCAAACTTTTAACAACCTTAAAGAAGAAATTAAAAACATAAATTTTCCAGACCTTGAAAAATTAGCTACCCCAGATTTTGATGTGGACAATTTAAGCGAACAAGAACTTTGGGGCGATGTTACCAATTATGATGAAGCAAATATAATATATGAGGACACTTATGCCAAGTATGAAGAAGCCTTTCAAAATTGGGAAACCGACCCAGACAATGAAGAACTGCAAAGAAAACTTGATATTGCATCAAACATAAATGACATAGCACAAAAGAGGTTAGAATATTTTCAAGAAAAAGAATTAGCCGATTTAAAGCAAAAAAGAATTGCATTTGAACAATCTTTATCAAATAATAACAATTCTAAAAAAGCTATTAAATCTCGTCTTTCTGGTGCAATATTTGGCATTATAATATTAATTGCACTAGCGAACTTTTTCACCTTAATATTTTTATCTGCAAATGGTTATAAAAAACTTGGCACAGCCTTATTCCCTTGCATCATGGTTATTATAGTTTTTATTTGTATCTATAAATTCTTTATATCTCCACAATTTAAAGCTTTACAAAATAAAAATTTAAACAATAATACTCAAACTGAAAATACAAACTCATCAATAAATAAACAGTCTTTAGCAAAAGCAAAACTAAAAATTATTTTATTACTGTGTCTTTTAGCAGGTTTCTTGTTCTTAGCAATATTTGGCGGAGTAAACAATAATTTGGCATTAATATTTACTGGCATTGGCGGATTTGTTGGCTCAATCCTTTTATTGTCTATAATTAGTAAATTAAAAAACAAACATAACCAAACCACAACCCCAACAATTGGCATTGTAAAATCTTGCAACGAAGAAACAACCAATAACAAAAACGGATATTTAGAAAATTTATTTAAAGTTGTTATTGAAGCAAACAACAATTTTTATATATGTTATAGTAAGAATAATTATAATATTGGTGATACTATAACAATATACATAGACCCAAAAAATAGCAAAAAATGCTATATAAAGGAATAAAAAAAGCGGAGATACCGCTTTTTTGTTTTGTTAACACTTATAATTTATTTTCTTTACTAAATTATTACAAGTTTACTTTACCTTTTATATTTTAAAAATTTATTGTAATACTTTTTATAATGAGTTTTAAAATCTTTTTCAATTTCTGGATTATTATATTTTTTAGCGTAAATCTCTGCTTGTAAAACAGCGTCTACTCTATCTAAAAACTCAACAAATTCACCCTCATTGCTAGATTGTTTTTCATATTCTAACCACAAGCTTTCAATCTCTGGCAATTTATAAAATTTACTAAGCCTTTTAATGCAGTTGTGTTCTTTTTTGAATTTATCGCTTTCTTTAAGCTTGTCCATAGGCGTTGTATCGCCCGCATCTATTTCACATAGTTCATGGTAGGCTATCATTTTTAATACTTTTAATTGGTTTAATCCTAAATTGTTTTTAGTCATTAATTCTACTGCCAACAACAGCATAGAAAAAGTGTGCCCAGCATCGCTTTCAGCCTCAGTTTCTGGGATGTTATGGAACAGCCAACCACGCCTAATAACATCT
>CANDFN010000091.1 GCA_947384015.1 uncultured Clostridia bacterium
CAAGCACTTTTATTTGTTGGTCTATTAATTTAACCTGGTCTATTAAGCCAGCCAAAGTTTCCAACTTGTGTTCCGCATCCTTACTAAATAGGTCTATAATCTGCAACTGATAATCGTTATTCAAAATTGAAAGATGTTCGCTTTGTCCATGCAAATCTACAAGTTGCTGACACAATTTTTTTATGCTAGCAACAGGGATTAGTTCTCCATTAAGTTTACAAATATTTTTACCATTAACATCTAGCGAGCGCGAAATAAAAATTTCATCTTCACACACAATGCCAAGAGTGTTGTTAACAAAATCTTTAATAGATTGTGGAAGTGAGGTGAAAATTGCTTCAACCTGCATGCTTTGTTCTTTTTCCCTTATCAGCGTTCTGTCTGCACGTCCACCAAAAACAAAGCTTAACGAATCTAACATAATGCTTTTACCAGCACCTGTTTCACCACTAATAACATTAAGCCCACTATCAAAATTTAAAAGTGCGCTATCTATTAGCGCAACATTTTTTATCTTTAAAGTTTGTAACATTATTTAACCAATTTTTCGCGCACAATTTTATCTATTTCATCAGCTAGGTCTCCATGTTCTTCAAGATACGCTTTTACATTTTCTTTACCTTGACCAATTTTATCTCCATTATAGCTGAACCAAGAACCGCTTTTTTCAATTACACCAATTTCAACAGCGGCATCAATTAAGCAACCTAATATAGATATACCCTGACCATACATAATGTCAAATTCTGCAGTTTTAAATGGAGGAGCAACCTTATTTTTAACCACTTTAACCTTTGTTCTAGAACCTACGACGTCTGCTCCAGATTTAATTGTATCTGTTTTACGAACGTCCAAACGCACAGAAGAATAGAATTTTAAAGCCTTACCACCTGGAGTTGTTTCTGGGTTGCCAAACATAACGCCAACTTTTTCGCGCAATTGGTTAATGAAAATTACCAAAGTTTTGCTTTTAGAAATACAACCAGTAAGTTTACGTAAAGCTTGGCTCATCAATCTTGCCTGTAAACCAATAAAACTATCACCCATTTCGCCGTCAATTTCGGCTTTTGGGGTTAAGGCTGCAACACTGTCTATTACAACAATGTCAATACCGCCACTGCGCACTAATTGTTCCGCAATTTCTAGGCCTTGTTCGCCAGTATCTGGTTGAGAAACATACATCGCCCCAATATCCACGCCAAGTTTTGATGCATAAATTGGGTCTAGCGCATGTTCTGCATCTATAAATGCTGCAGTTCCGCCTAATTTTTGAGCCTCTGCTATAACATGCAACGCAACAGTTGTTTTACCACTACTTTCTGGACCATAAATTTCTACAATTCTTCCTCTTGGTAAACCACCTACACCCAATGCAATATCTAATGGTAAACAACCAGTAGGGACAACCTCTATCCCCTCTGCATAGGTTTCTGCGTCCAATTTCATAATAGCACCCTTACCAAATTGTTTTTCTATTGAAGCAAGGGTTGCTTCTAATGCTTTTTTCTTATCGTCTGTCAAAATAAATACTCCTTTTATATAGCCTTATTATATCATTGTTAATTTGATTTGTCAAACATTTGTTCTAATTATTCTTTAAAACATTCTTTATTTTTCACAACATAGTTTATTCCAGACATAACTGTTAAAACAGTTGCCAAACCCAAAGATGCATAAGCCAATATTTGGAATGTTAAAGTTAAAGCATTAGGAATGTTATAACCGCTGGTTAAAATATAAGCAAGCACCATACAAATAGGCAAGGCCACCATTTGAACAACGGTTTTTACTTTACCCCACATATCTGCCGCTACAACAACACCTTTACTTGCAGCTTGCATACGTAAAGTTGCCACAATAAATTCACGAGCAATTATAATTGTTGCAATAATAACACCCCAAGGTGAAGGAATTGTGCCGTCTGCAATAACTAAAAATATAACTGCAGTGGTTAATATTTTATCTGCAATAGGATCTAAAAACTTGCCTAAGTTTGTAACCAAATTACGCTTGCGGGCGATTTTGCCATCTAGCAAATCGGTAAAGCTTGCAATAATAAATATGCCAAGGGCAACCAACTTACCTATGCCGTGTGGTATAAAATCGGCAAGATAAAAAAACATCATAAAAGGTATTAAAACAATACGCAAAACGGTTAATCTATTTGGTAAATTCATTTAATTCTCTCCTCTAAATTTAGACAATACTAAACAACTAAATTTTACGTTTTTATTATACCAAAAGCATCAAAAAACACCAAACGATTTAACACTGCTTTTCAATTTTTAGTAAATGCAAAACAAAAAACGCCATTTGGCGTTTTGTTATTTTGTTTTATTTAGTTTTCTTTTTAGGTTCATTTGTAATTGTTTCTTTTAAACTGGTTAACAAACCTGCTACATTTTGAATTTCGCTTGGAACGATAATTTTTGTAGCTTCACCTTGAGCCAAAGCTTTTAATGCTTCGTAACCTTGTAATGTTACATAAGCAGCGTTAGGGTTTGCTTTGTTTACTAATTCAATAGCTTTAGCTGCACCTTCTGCTTCTGCAATAAGTTTTGATTTTTCCGCTTGAGCAGCAAGTTCTACGCGAGTTTTTTCTGCTTCTGCAGCAAGAACCATAGCTTCTTTTTCACCTTCTGCAATAAGCACTTTAGACTTCTTTTCACCTTCTGCACGCAAAATAGATTCACGACGTTCACGTTCTGCACGCATTTGTTTTTCCATAGCTTCTTGAATATCTTTTGGTGGTAAAATATTTTTTAATTCCACACGATTAATTTTAATACCCCATGGGTCGGTTGCTTCGTCCAAAATGTTACGCATTTTTGTATTAACTGTGTCACGAGAAGTTAAAGTTTCGTCTAATTCTAGTTCACCAACAATATTACGTAATGTTGTTGCAGTTAAATTTTCTATAGCATTAATAGGACGTTCTACACCATAAGTGTATAGTTTTGGATCTAACACTTGAAAATAAACAACCGTATCTATTTGCATTGTAACGTTATCTTTAGTAATAACTGGTTGAGGTTTAAAGTCTGCAACACGTTCCTTTAAAGAAATTGGAGGAAGTGTTCTATCAAACAAAGGTAAAATAAAGTGAATACCTGTGCTTAAAGTTTTGTTGTATTTACCCAAACGTTCTACAACAACTGCGTTTGCTTGACGCACAACACGAATACTTGATGCTAACACAATAAGTGCTACCACAATTATAACAACTATAGCAATAATGCCACCTATCATAATAATCTCCTTTTTACATTTATATTATATAGTATTTGCAAATTTTTGTCCAGCATTTATAATTTGCTTATTTTATTTTTTCTACAACAATTTTGTTGCCTTCAAAGTTTTTAATAACAATTTCTTCATTAAGAGTAAAACTCTCTTCCTTGTTAGAAACAACTTCGTATTCAACACCATTAAGTTTTACATAAGCTGTGCCTTTTGCCACATTGTGTATTTTATAGTTTTTACCAACATAGCGGTCCATACCCGTGTTTTCGTTTTTACCCTTTTTATATAAAACTTTTAATGCAATTTTACGTAAGAAAATTAAGCACAATGCACTTACCACACCAAACACTATAATTTGAGCAGTAATATACCACGCGTTGTTAGTTTTGTAAAAGCCCATAAATAATGGAATTATTGAACCAATACTAAACCAAACGCTTACAAGTGTTCCAGCATCTACAAGTTCTATCAACAAGCAAATTGCAAACACTGCAAGCCAAATGTATAACATATATTGTCAGATCGGAAGAGCACACGTCTGAACCCAG
>CANDFN010000092.1 GCA_947384015.1 uncultured Clostridia bacterium
TCAAATAAAAAATGTTTGGTGGTTAAATCCACCACCAAAACAATTATTATTGTGCTAATTATAGTTAACCATTTTTTCATATTTAATTTAATCTTCTAATTTTAAATATGGGCATATTTTTACAAGTTTTTTATATTCTTCTGGGAAGAACTCTTTTTCATGCTTCATAACAGAAGGCTTATATTTCTTCTGCATAATATATTTTATTTCTTTCTTTTCTTCTGCAGAATATTTTTCCCAGAACCAAATAATAATTTTACCGTCTTTATAAAGCTCCATAATCTTTTCGTAAGAATCGGCTATATATTCTGATTTTTTTAGTTTTACATCATGCTTTGCTTTAACACCTGGCCTACCATTATTGTTACTATCTTCAAACTCTCCAATATCTGTAGTAGAATAAATATAACAAGACGTGCCTTTATATAATTTTTCTAACATGTTTGGACCGATTTCTCTAATAATTAATCTATTAGTAGTGTCCCATGCCCAGAACCTTAAAGAAGAAGCCCCATACATAACTGCGGTGTTATAGTCTGGAGTAAGATATACATATCCATCTTTACTTTTTTCTGTTACAAGAACTTTTAAATTAGCATCTCTGCTACCATGATAATAAACATTTTTCATTACTTATTCCCATCTTCGGCGTTGTCTGGCCTTAATATTTTTCTACCCTCTGGCGTTAGCAAAAATAAATCTCCATACCAGCGATGTATACTACCATTTAACCCATAAATTGCACCAGAAAGAAAATCCAATATTCTATCTTGGTCAGCGCTTGAAATTGCAGCCAAATTTACAGCTACGGTTTGCCCTTGCCTTAAATAATCTACAACTTGTTGAATTTCTTTTTGATTTCTTGGCTCTATCATAATTATGTTGCTTTCTGGCTGAAGCCCGAAGTTTAAGCCAGATTGAACCATATTTGGAGCTGTTGTAGTAGTTTCGCCAGCAACGGGTTCGTGCAAATTAAAATTTGCATATTTATCATCTGCTACTGCGGTTTTAGATTTTTTAGATTTTCCATTTTTATCTTCAAAACCCAAACCATGCATTACCCAATTAAAGAACCCCATATGCGCCTCTAACTAAAAATTTGCTTACGTAAAAGCTCATATTCCTTATCTGTTGCAATATTAAACTCTTTAACAACACGCTCGTATATATCTATTACTGACTTTTTTGAAGTTTTTGCCTTTGCCGCTGCCAACATTTTTTCAGCAATCTTTATAGCATCTTGTCTGGTATTGCGAATATCAATACTTACAATTTTTTCAATAATGTCCATACACTTATTTTCAAAAGCTTCTACACTATCATTTTTTGCCATAAACCACCTCTTATTTTAATTTTAATAAATTAGTTTATTTTTGTCAACAATTTGTGCAAACATTTAAATATTTAACACAAAATCTACTAAATTAATTAAATTGTTGCCAAGTTTTATAAAAAAAAGCGGTTTGCCCGCTTTTTTTGTTTATACATAATGATATCTAATTACAAAATTAATAGTTAAATCTGTTCCATTAACTGTTAGCTTCAATTCAAAGCCCGCAGTTAAAGTTATACCACTAGGTAAGGTTTTTAAGTAGTTTTCATCAATAGTAATTTCAGTGCCATTAACATTTGTGTAATTTGACAATCTTTCAGCATCTATTTCGTTGCCAACATAATTAATTACAAGTTTACCTTCGCTATTAGTGTAAGGTTCAGAGATTTCAATACCAGACCTTACGTAGTATCTTACACCATTTTCAGTTCTGTTGTAACCATATTCTTGCCTATTACCATTTTCGTCTACAGTTATTAAACTGCTAGCAGTTGCACGAACATAGTATATTGTATTTTCTACTGAATAAGTATAAATATCTACAACACTATTTTCTGTTAAACTATTATATGTTATTGTTACATTGTCATTTCTATCAGTTATACCATTGATACCCATTGACCATACAGTGTAAACATTGCTTACATCGGTTGAATAGTTGTTTGCACCAGCATTGCATGTTTGCTCGTAAATACCGTTAGAAGTATTTAACACTACTGCACAACCAGTTGTTGAATATAAGTAATAATAAGTTGCTTCTAATGTATACAAACTGTTGCCAGAATTATCTACACTATAAGTAATTTGGTTAACCCTAAAGGTTTGATTATTATAGCTAATTGCTTCACCCGTTCTGGTTATCCTAGAAGAGATTGTTGCACCCTCAATTATTTCCCCATTAGCATTTGTATAACTTACCCAATCGGTTAGTATGTTTACTCCACTATTTACATTAGATATACCAATAATATCTCTACTATCAGTGCTTAAACTTATAGCTTGATTTGCAAACATTTCACTTAACTTTTTGGTTGGATTATTTGATGCAACTTGTGCACTACCGCTTAAAGTTATTGCTGTAGTTTGTAAGGATGCCCCGCCCAACACCTCAACAGACATTGTTCCTGTTAGCCTGTTATTAAATATTGGAGTTGCAGAAGCCAAATCTATTGCATACAATCCTGCAATTTGAGTTGCTACTATTTCATTAGAAAGTTTAAAGCTTTCGGTATTGCCAGCAACATTTGCCCAACTTACTTTATTTAAGCTATTAATAAATAACTGATAAGTTTCTACATTATTAATATTATTTAATCTGTAAACCGATTTTATATTTTCGTCTTCAGCGCTTTCATAAGTGTTAATAAGGTCTTTTGTTACTTCAATGGTTTCTTCCCCTATTTGCATTACAAGTTTACCTTCGTTGTCCGCGCTAGGATAACTTATTTTACTGTCTCCATTGACATAAGCATTTTCCGTGCTATTGAAGAAGTAATTTTCTCCGCCATATATTGCAACACGTTCGTTATTGCCCGTTTCGTCGGTACGCGCAACTGTAAAGCTTACTTCACGAGCATCTGTTCCACTTAAAGCATTAGTTTCTGTATATTTTTCTACATAGTAGAACAATGGTAAGTATTGATTATTATTTTGTTTTAATAATTCCGTATCTACATTAAATGCTTGTTTTGTTGTATCAACTGCAATACCCTCACCTTGAACACGATATGTTACATACATTATAGTTTCTTTATTACCTAAGTAGTTTATAACTAATCTATATACAACATAAACGCTGTCATTACTAGAGATATAAGGAAGTGTAACTGCAAACATTGTGTTACTATTGCTTAAAACAGTTGCATTATCAATATCTAACGAGCCAGTTGCTCCGGCAGACAATTCATCATTCCACCAAGCATCCATGCCTGTTGAGTTATTATATTGATTGGTTATTGCATATTGGCTATTTACCATTATATTATAATTTCCATTCCATGCAACATGCTGAGAGTTAAATGTTGCGCCGGCTGTTGTTGAGTATAACACACCAACTCCAGTATCTGTAGTAGTTCCTTGGACGATTACATTTTGAACTGAACCGCCAGCATAACCACTTCCGCCACCACCTTTAATGTCATTTTCTGAACCATTATAATTTATATTAGCAAAACCTAAAACATTTACCACAAAACTAAAGTTCTTAATGCCTTGATATTCGCCTAGATTAACCCTAATGTTTATTGTTAATGCTCCAGTGTAATCTTGTGTAAATGTAATAACACCGTTATTGCAAGTAATTGCTTTAGCATCTCCTAAAGCTGATTGAACTGAATATTCGCTTACCAAGCCCATTAAGCTACTAGTAGGATTTTTAGAATCTACAAAATTTAAATAATAATTTGTATCGTAATCTATTTTGTTTATTC
>CANDFN010000093.1 GCA_947384015.1 uncultured Clostridia bacterium
GTAGCACCAGTAGCACCAGTTGCACCAGTTGCACCTGAAGGACCTTGCGGACCAGTAGGGCCGGTAGGACCAATTGGGCCAGCTACACCTTGAACACCCTGAACACCTTGTGGGCCGGTTGCACCGGTTAAACCTTGCGGACCCTGTATACCTTGCGCACCTGCAGGACCTTGTGGACCAGTAGGACCGGTTGCACCAGTAGCGCCTGTAGCCCCAGTAGCGCCGGTGGCACCAGTAGGACCTTGAGGACCGGTAGCACCAGTAGCCCCAGTTGCTCCGGTAGCCCCAGCGGGACCTTGAGGACCCATAGGACCAACTGCGCCAGTAGCACCCGTGGCGCCAGTGGCACCCGTTGCACCAGCTGGGCCGGCAGGGCCTTGCGGACCGGTAGGGCCAGTAATGCCTGTAAATACAATTCTATCTATATTGTTTCCGCCTTGATTTATATGAAATCTTGGGCGATTACAACAACAATCGTTAAAAAACATATTTCTCCTTGTTTGGTAGATTTTTCTACCTACTACATAGTATGAAAAAAGCTTTTAAACGTTACTAAAAGCCAAGTTTAACGCATAAAATGAGATATGAAAAATATGTTTAGAAATATTGTGGATTGTATTTCACGTAAAAAGGCGATGTTTATTGTGTTTATAATATTAGCCTTAGTTATGTTGGTTATAGGTGTGGTGTCTGCTATTAATTTTAATACGGGAGTGCTACCAATAGATTTAGGCAATATTACCTTTATAAAGTTTTTGCGTGGTAGTTCGGGTTTCTTTTCACTAATATTTAATACAATTATTGCAAGTGTTATTATTTATGCTTTAATGGTTATTTGTTGTTGTAAAAACTTTTTAGTGCCAATTGCAATAATTTTTTATTTATATTTTATTTATTGTATGGGCGTGGTTTGGACCAGCGTAATGCTGATTTACGGCTTTTTTGCCACTATAATTTTATTAATATTGCTTTTGGCTTTTTATGCGTGCGAAATATTTATTTTAACCTTGCTGTTGTGTGAACTGGTAACTTTACCTAAAACAAACTATTTTAGATGTTGTTTTAATAATCAAACAAGTTCTGCCGTTATTTTGTCTACAATTTTACTTGTTTTAATTGTTACTTTTTGCCTAATATTAGCTTGTTTAAAAAGTTACATTATACTATTGATTTATTAAAAAAAATGTGTTATACTCCTAAAAAATAAGGAGAAATTAATGAAAGCTGTAATTTTAGCAGGTGGCTATGCTAACCGTTTACGCTCTGTAACTAATGACGGAGAAATTGCAAAAACCATGTTACCGATAACGGTAAATGGAGAGGAAAAACCAATTTTATTTCATTTAATGGAAAAGATTGAAAAGATGCCTAATGTGGACGAAATAATTATTGTTGTAAACGATAAGTATAAGAAACAAATAAGTGAAGCTATGTTCTTTTATCAACCTAAAAAGCAGGTTTCAATTTATTCGGATGGTTCTAATTGTCCAGAGAATGCAAAAGGAGCAAATGCTGCAATACAAATTGCAAATCAACATATTCCAGAACATTATTTTGGCGACATTTTGGTTATGGCAAGCGACAACTATTTTGAGTTTGATTTAATGGATTTGTATTATTACTTTGAACAACTTAAAGCAGATTGGGGCGATGATGTAAATTTGGTTGTAAGTAAAAAATACCCAAATAAAGATAAAGAATTTATTGCTAAAAACTTTGGCATTTTAAACATTGATAAAAACAACAGAATTTTAAGTCTAGACGAAAAACCAGGCATTGAAAATTTAAAATCTAACAATGTTTCACTTGCGTTATATATATTTAATAGATATGACCTAAAGCTTATAGAAAACTATATGGCAGAAGCAACGGGCAAGGCAAGAGATTCTTTAGGTTATTTTATAAATTACATAATACAAAACTGTGCAAGCTTTACTTACCCAATAAAAGGCACTTTCTTAGATATTGGCACGCCTGAAGAATATTACCGTCTAGCAGGGGAAAATATTAACACAAAAAAATAAAAAGAGCATAATAATTGCTCTTTTTTATTCTAAGTGTTGTAATTGTGGGTTTATTAACTTGACTTATAAATGCCGTTGTCTAAAACACTAAAAATTAATTCTTGTTATTACTATTGACTTTTTTGTTTTTGTTATAAGAAACTATTTCTTTAATTAACACAACAACACCAATTACTAAGTTAATTAGTTCTAATGCAAAACTGTAATAAGATTGTAATAAAAGCAAGTAAATGGTAGAGCAGGTAACAGTAATTAGTAAACCAATTTTTACAATATAAAGTTTTTTAGAATACAAGGTTAGGTATATCGCAGTCATACCAATAAGTGGAAGAATTGAATACCAGGCCTCCCAATACACAATTGTTAAAATTAAGGTTGCAACAAACGCAACTGCACAAGTGATAATTTGAAAGCGTTGTTTAACATTGTATTTAGCAAAGAAGAAAAACATAATTACACGCACAAGCTCTGCAACCGCGCTGTAAAAACCTGGCCATGCGCCTAAGCATAAATATTGTAATGTAAAGAATAAAGATGATATGGCTTGCAACAAGAACAATATAGTTTTGTTTTTGGTAAAAAAGCAAGCAATAAAGAATAATATGTTTAAAGTCATAAAGACTTGTGCTAAAATATACATAACAAAATTATATCACAACAAAATATTTTTACAAAATAAAATATGTGTTTTTGGGTTTTTAATTTTACAAACTACTTGATTTTTAATATTTAGTATGATATACTTTAACTGTAATTTAAGGTTTTCTATAATTACAGCAATCTGCAAAAACATCGGTCGGAAGGTGTGGCAGTATTGCTCCTTACCTGATTTTCAGGTCTTTTAGTCCATAAGGAGGTTTAAATGAGTTACGAATTAATGTATATCATCCCAAGTCAATCAAGTGATGAAGAAAAAGAGGCTACTATTGCCAAAGTTAACAGCATGATTGAAAAAGATGGTGGCAAGATAGAATCAGTTGAACGTTTAGGCAATAAAAAACTTGCTTACGAAATCGCCAAGAAAAAAGACGGCTTTTATGTGCTTGTTAATTTTTCTGCTGCTCCAATCGTGCCAAATCGTTTAGGTGCATTGCTTAACATTACAACAGAAGTTATGCGTCATATAATTGTTGCAAAATAGTAAGATAAAATTTAGAGTAAGAGAATAATTTAGGAGAAATAAATGAACAAAGTATTTTTAATAGGTAATTTAACTAGAGACCCAGAAGCTAGCACAACAACAAGTGGCGTTTCTGTATGTCGTTTAGCCATTGCTGTAAACAGAAGATTTTCTAGCGCAGACGGTAGCCGTGAAGTAGACTACTTTAATGTAACTGCTTGGCGCGGTTTAGCAGATAACTGCTCTAGATATTTAAAAAAAGGTAATAAAATTGCTGTTTCTGGTAGCATTCAAACCAGAACTTATGATAAGCAAGACGGAACAAAAGGCTTTGCTGTAGATATTGTGGCTGACGATATAGAGTTTTTAACACCTAGGGGTGGAGAAGGTGGCGCAACAATAGACGGTGGCGCACCGGTTGCAACAAATCCAGTTGCAAACCTTCAA
>CANDFN010000094.1 GCA_947384015.1 uncultured Clostridia bacterium
AGATGTATTATGGTGACTGGAGTTCAGACGTGTGCTCTTCCGATCTAAACTATTGCAATTTTCTTTACGTGATTTATGCACAAATTATTTAAACACTCCAACCATTGTAACACTAGAAAGTGTAAATAAAATTATAAGTTTATCAGACCTTAATAACTTTGTGCGTTTATTAGATGTTTATTATAATGGAAAAGCTGTATTGTTTAAAACTATAAACCGCAAAATAAACTTGCCTTTTGAAGGAATGTTTGATGTTAAATATATTACATATCCAACAATTGAAAGTTTGGAAGAAGATTTAGAAGATTACAATATATTAAATTTAGATATGGCAGTTCTTGGGTTGTGTGCATACTATTGTTTGTCCACTGGTAGGTTTGATGAATTTAACAAATTTAACGAACAGTATTTAGATAGGGCAGAAAGTTTTAAGGAATTAAAATCTTTTCATCTACCAAATAGGAGATGGGAATGATAAAAAAGAAGCATATAATAGATAATTTTACTATAGCAGAACCCGATGCGGAACGTGATTATTGCTATAATTTTAATGCTGGTAAAACGCTAGACAATTGCATTGGAGTGCAAGAGGCAAAATTTAAATATGGTAATACTAATAAAAGTATGACAACGCCCACATTTATAAATAAGATGTTGGGGCTTTCTTTTTTTAGCACGTATATTCCAGCAAGTAAAACAACGGCGCATAGAATAACTCTTTATGGTGATGATACAAGATTTTATCTGCACCAAATGTTTTCAGGTTCATATATGTTTTTAAATTTGTATCAATTAAAATTTGATAATGTGCCAGTCTGTTTAAGTTATAGGCATAACGATCAAGATGCAACCATTATTGCCAGCGCGGATAAGATGATTGTGTGGAAACAAGATGTAACACCATACATTCTTGCTGATGCGCCAATAGTTACAAGTATGTGTGTAAATGAAGGAGTGTTGTTTGCAACGCTTTTAAATCCGGCTTATAAAATTTGGTATAACAAAGACCTTAATTTAGAAAAAATTGGTGAGGAAAGTGAAACGGCTGGTTACATCTCTTTAAACGATGATTACGGTTATGCAAGAAAGGTAATAAGTTTTGACGAACATGTTTATATTTTTAGAGATTATGGCATAAGTAAAATTTCTATTTATAAAAACGAAATTGTGGTAAGCGAGGTTTATAAATCTAACACAAAAATACTAACAAATACTATAAGTGTTTGCGGTAATGTTATTTTATTTACAACTGCAGACGGAGTTTATACTTTTGATGGGGTTAGGGTTCAAAAAAGCAAACTTGCAATAAATAAAATTATTTCATCTTTAGAGAATGCCGTTGCAATCTCGCTTGGCGAAACTTATTATCTTGCCTTAAAATTAAATTTTGATGACGGCAAAACCTTGTTTTGTGAGCAAGACGAATGTTTAAACAATGCACTTGTAGTAATAGATGTTAAAAATTTTAATTACCAAATAATAAGGGGTGTGGATATATTAAATTTCTTATCTTTAAAAGCAGAAAACATGGAAAAGGTTTTGGTTATTTATAACACTGGTTATATAAGAACAATTGGAGAAATTGTTAAACAATCTTATTATTATGAAAAAGTTTTACCCAAATACTGGCGTAAAAAAGATGTATTTGAGAACAACTGTTTAAAACTAATTACAAAGTTTTCTGTTTATTGTGATAAGGATGTAACCTTTACATTAACTGCTGATAATGTGCCATTAACTTTTGTAAGCACAAAGTCAGGGTTAAACGAGTTTAGTTTTAAAAGGCAATGCAATAAATTGCAATTAGAAATTTCGTCCAATCAAGCATCTTCAAGGGTGGAAAGGGTAGAGATAGATTATTATGATTGTTGATACAATTTTGCTTAAAAAGCTAAATAAATATTATCGCTATTTTAATGCTTTTAATTTTACCAAAATTATTAAAAAAAGGAGTAAAAATGAAGTGGAAAAATAGACTAACAAACTACAACTTTTGGATTTCTATTGTAAGCGCAGTGCTGTTGATTTTACAAAATTTTGATGTTCATTTTGACATTGCAAATTTTAACGAAATAGTTACTGGGGTGCTTGGGCTGTTAGTGGTAATTGGTATTATTAACGACCCAACAAAATCGTCAACCTCAACTGGCGAAACTTTAAATAAAAATAAAGGAGATACTGTGGAAGAATTACAAGAAGTTATATCAAATCAAGCCGAAACAGAAAATGCAACTGTTATAGACGTAAACACAAATGGGAATGGTTCTATAGATAAAATTGAAATAGAAAATCTAAATAGTGCAACAGAAGAAATTGCACAAGAATCTCAACCAGAAGAATTAAATGAAACACACTTGGTAAATACTGAACAAGTATTTAAAACGCCCATTTCGCTTGCGGATGAAAATGATATTTGCCCTACTAAAACAACTGATGAGATTTTTATAAACCCGCAAGATGAACCATCAACACCTGCTTCAAATTTAATAACAGAGTGTTTAGAGATTGGCGAAAATCAAAGTGTAACAAAAGAAACAGAAATTCAACAAACAATAGAAACTTCTTTAAACCCCATAATAGAAGAAAATAAACAGGATGAAAATTCCTTGGCAAGTAATAGCACTGAACTAAAAACAGGTGTTGAAGAAAGTTCAAAGACGGCAGAAGAAGATGGGGTAGATTCTGTTACAAGTTTTAGTATTGTCCGTTAAACACAATAAAAAAAACTAGCATTTTGCTAGTTTTTTTTATTATTACTTTTTAGCTTTAGTTGCAGTTTTTTTAGCAACTGGTTTTTTAGCTGCAGTAGCTTTTTTTGTAGCAGGCTTTTTTGCAACTGTTTTTGTTGCTGGTTTAGCAGTAGCTTTAGTTGTTTTAGCTACAGGTTTTTTTGCAGCAGTTTTAGCAACAGTTTTTTTAGCTGGTTCAGCTTTTACAGCAGTAGTAGCTTTAGCTGGTGCACCCGCGCGTTCAATTTCATTAAACATAGGCACAGTAGTGCTTGTAATAGCATAGAAGTAACCGTCTTTAACTTCTACATTTTTAATTGTAGATTTTGCAGCACGTGCAACATATTTTCTCATTTCGTCTAAAGTCTTTTTACCGTTAATGTCAAAATATGCAGGTTCTGTGTTTTTCTTTTTCAAAACTACGCAAGCGTGTTCAAGTGTAGAATTTGTGTCTGCATTTGCAACATCAAAGCAAACAAAACTAACTTCATCACGATAGAAGTTTTTAATTAATGTTGCAAGGGCATAACTGCCTTTAAACATATATGTGTTTGTTAAATCTTTAGCAGATTTACCATTTGCTAGTTCTTTAGCTTTAACATATTCTATAATTGCTAAGATGCCATCACTAGCTGACTTTTTAACTGGAATAACTAACTTAACATTTTTATCCATAAATTTCCCCCTAAATGTTATATTAGATATTTTACCCAAAAAGAAAAATAAAGTCAACAAAAAATTACATTATTTAAAAATTCTTTTTTATAAAAATTTTAATAAAAAATGTGTTAATAAAAAATGTTATATAGTGTAAAAAAATTTAAATTTA
>CANDFN010000095.1 GCA_947384015.1 uncultured Clostridia bacterium
TCACTACACAAAACGTGTAGTGTTTTTTTATTACTTTTAAAGTAAAAAATCTTTATTAAAAAATTTTATAATATATTTGATTTCTAACATCAAAAATTATTATTAATTTGTATTTTATAATTTTTGTTTTACTATGGACAATACAAGTTTTTTGTGTTATAATAAAATTAATAAAGCTAAGGAGAAAGGAATGGAAAAGAAAACAGATGAGCTAGATAAAATAATATCTCGTATAATAGCTAATGCAAAACGAACAAGAAGGAAAAGAGAACTCGCGGAAGCTGGTAAAAAGATAAAAGCAGAATTGGGTAATTTTGAATACACTCAAGAAGAAATAGAGTTAATGTTTCCATTTTTAGCGCATAAAGAATTCAAAAAACCTTCTAATAATAAAATTGTGCCAGAAGATATGTTGCTTACAGTAGGGGAGTTTACTGCAAAATATGAAGCAATGCCAACCGAAACTATGGTAGACGGCGATACCATTGCTTTGGCAAATTATGCAATAGCGGTAATAGAGGAAGCTTTAAAAAATAAAGCAATAAAATCTGGTAAAGATTTAAGATCTGCATTGCCAGAAGATGCTTATAAAGAACTTGCTGAATTAATTGGTGCAACCAGCCTTGTAACTTTAATTTTAAAACTAACCAACAAAAAACTTACAGAAGAAATGCAATTAAAAGCAAAAAAAGCACGCGTTGTCAAAACTCCAACAGGAGCATCAAGTGTTTTATGGTAATATAAAACTAGCAAAGGCTAGTTTTTTATTTATTATTTAAAATTAGTTTGAATAAATATAAAAAATTTGATATAATAAAAATATAAATGAGGGTTTATGAATAAAAATATTATTAAACTACTTCTAGAAGAAACTGACGAAAAGAAAATTAAATCACTTATTACAAAACGTGTGGAAGAATTATGTAAGCAGAGAGAGGAAGAACTTTCTTATTATACAGCTCCTCAAATAAAGGTTGATGGCAAATTTAAATATGATTATTCTGCACCTAAAATAAAAAAGGTGAAAAATGTAATCTATAAATCTACAACTATAGGAAAACATGGGGGTTCGGCTTATGCAGGATTTATACATCCTAAATATGTTCAGATCCTTTTGGGAGGAGGTTTGGCTGGCGAACACACTATTCAATTTGATGATGTTGAAGAACTATATAAAATGTTGATTGCTAATCTAAAGCAAGAAGTTAAAAATAATACGTTATCTCAAGAAGAAATAATTTTTAAAGCTGTAACAAAAACTGTGTTTGATTATGTTGGTGGGCAGTATGTAGAAGGCGGTGATAAGGAACGTTTTTCTCATTTGGAATTGGATGGGGATGATTATTGTGGTAAAATTTCTTCATTTAAAGGAACTAAACACGCAATGTGTGTAGAGAGGGCTGCAATCGCACATCAATTATTTAAGTTTATTGGTATTGATTCTGCCTTTTGCTCTTCTCATATAGAAAGGCGTGGAGGAATAGAAGCGCATGCTTTTAATCTTATAAAAATTAATGGCAAAACAGTTTTGTTTGATCCAACCCTTTTAGACAGAAGTGCTAAAATTTGTGATAATGCGGTTGTGTTTGATGATTTAGATGAATTCGTCTTTGACGAAGCAATAAAAGGAATTTCATCATTGTCCAAAATTGAATTCCCAGATCGTGAGATGACTGATAAAAAGGGGCAGAAGTATATATTATACTACAGCAAACCAAAAGTAGATAATGTGTCAGTTTAGTGTATATTATTTATTAAAAGACTAGCAAAGGCTAGTCTTTTTAGTAGAGCAAAAAGTATAGGTAAATACTATTGAACTGATCTTTTCATCTGCAAATATTATTATTTTATTATTTCTTAATAAAAATAAAAAACACTACTTTCGTAGTGCTTTTTTATGTATTGTATGTTTAATCCTTTCTTGTAAATATATTTAAAAATTTAGCAAGCCTAAGTGTTATTCCGTCGCAGTGAGACATGGCAAAGCGTTTACAAGCTGCTTTACCGAAAATTGTTAAACCTGCAATTATTGAAGAAATTAGGCTAGGAACTAAAATTTCTAAAAAACTTCCGCTTGTTATTGCTATCTTTGCAAGAATGCTAGCGCCGGCCGCACCGGCTAAAATTCCGCATACGTCACCAATTACATCTGCACAAATTGAACTAACCCTATCTGCATTCTTTATTAAAGACAACGCTTGTTTGCTACCTTTAACTTTGCGTGAAGCCATAGAAGTAAACGATTCTAGCGAGGCAGTGGCAACCGCCAACCCAAGCATGTCAAAGAAAATGCTTATAGAAATAAATACCAATATAATAATAATAGCAATAATTAAATTGGCTTTTGTTAAAACCATTTCGCTTAAAATAGAGAAGGATAAAGAAAGAACAATAGCCAGTAGCAAAATTTCTACTGGCCACAGCCATAGTTTTTTAGATTTTTTTTGTTTTTTGTCTTTTTTCATATATATTAAATGCTTAACGCATGAAATTTAAAATTTACGAAGGCAATATGTAGAGTAAACCTTGCGGCATAAGGTTCGGTTGGATTTCCCAATTTTGCACTTGTTCGTTACCAAACAAGCGGTTTCCCTTTACGCAAAACTTGCACCGAATCGCCACTGAGACCACACTATAATCCTCAACACATCTCTGTTCAGAACAGTCTAGAAGATTTCCTTAACAACCCGAACTAACGTTATCTTAATTTTGCAGACATAATTTCAAAAGCAACTTAAAAGTCAATCTGCGCACAATACGATTTTTAAGTTGTCGCTTTATCCCAAAGTGTCCACTCAAAGCAAGCTACACTGAACACAACTTTCGTCGCATTCAGGTTCATCCCTAGGGGATAAGCTTTTAAAATAATTTTTTTTAGCCTACCCGCATTAGGTCTCCGCGATAATTGGGGTTTGTCTTGTATGCCGTTACAAGCTCCCCAAAAATCTTAACTCCCAGCACCAGCCCCAATTTGGGCAATCAAAGCCAGCACCAGGAACTTCATCGTTATGCTATCAATGCTTATTTCAGCAATCTCGGTTAGTGTAGTTGACTAGAATACTGCACCTTCGTAATTTTATTATATTAACATATTAAATAAAAAATGTCAATGTTTTAATAGGTGGGTTGATTTGGAGTTTAAATAAAAGCTTAATTATAATAATATTGTTATAGTATTACACTTTGCAATATAAAAGAAAAAATATATTCTGCTTATTATAATTAAAACTAGCTATTATAACAAATTTGATTAAAAGCTTTAAATAAAAATTAAAATTCTAAAAAACATTGCTAAAACATATATTTTTATATGAATATGTTGGACGAGGTGGAAAAGTTTTTATCTGATGCGCAAATATCTTTAAATTACCGCACAATCAATTTAGGTGGTAAGTTTTTGTATGTAGAGGGCATTAGGAATATTATTTGCTTAGGAGCAGATGAAATGC
>CANDFN010000096.1 GCA_947384015.1 uncultured Clostridia bacterium
CAAGAAGAACCAGATGTAATTTATACCTATAACTATTGGTGTAATTGTGTAGATAATATTATATCAATCTGTTTTGCTGGCGTTAGAGGTGAAACTATAGTTCATAAGTTGGAAGAGTTGGGGTTCTTAATTGGCACGGGTTCTGCTTGTAACAGTAAAGCAAAAGGTAATAGGATTTTAAGTCAGTTTGTAGATAGAAAATATATAGAAGGTGCGGTGCGCATTAGTTTTGGAAAAGATATTAATGTTGAAGATTGCGCCTCTCTTGGTAAAGTTTTGAATAATGCGGTTGATGAATATAAAAGGATAATCAAATGAAGAATGTAATACTTGTAAGATTTAATGAAATACATTTAAAAGGCGGTAATAAAAAGTATTTTACACGCTTGCTTTATAATAATATGCGCGACGCTTTAGTTGGTATAGATTGCAAAGTTGAAAATGGTGTTAATAGGCTTATTGTTCGTGACTATGCAGATGAAGATTTGATTGTAGACAAATTAAAATTTGTTTTTGGTGTGCATTCAGTATCTCCTGCAGTAGAAGTTGATAATAATAAAGAAGAAATTGAAAAATGCGTGTTAGGACTAAATTTTGAGGGTGGATTTAAATGCAGAGTTAATCGTGCAGATAAATCTTTCCCAGTAAGGTCTAATGATTTTGCTGCAGATTTGGGTGAGCTTATATTAAATAATAAAAAGCAGGTATTTGTAGATATTCATTGTCCACTTGTTGTTGTAAATGTTGATATAAGGGAAACTGGAAAAACTTACATATACACAAAAACAATTTATGCATATTCTGGTTTGCCACTAAGTGAGCATAGAGATGGTTTGCTTTTGTTAAGTGGTGGTATAGATAGCCCTGTTGCTGGTTTTTGTATGGCAAAACGTGGGTTAAGGCAGGATTTATTGCACTTTGATAGTTTTCCATATACTAGCAAACAAGCAAAACAAAAAGTTATAGACATAGCGCATAGCATTAAAGATATAATTGGTGCAAAGTATATGTATATTTGTAGTATGACTAAGATGCAAGAGGAGTTTCATGTTAATTGTAAACAAGAATATGCTATAAATCTATTGCGTAGAGCGATGATTAGAGTTGCAAATGCTTTGTGTAGTAAATTTAGTTATAAAACTATAATTACAGGTGAAAGTTTAGGACAGGTTGCCAGCCAAACGATAGAGAGTTTAACAAGCACAAACTCTGTTGCAGAATATCCAGTTTTGCGTCCGCTAATAAGTTTAAATAAATCAGAAATAATTGAAATGGCTAAAGATATCAATACATATGATTTAAGTATTCTGCCATATGAAGATTGTTGCACTGTATTTTTACCTCGCAATCCAATTACAAAACCAAAGGTTAGTGATGCGGAACAAGAGGAGAATAAGATTCCTTATAACGAATTATTAAATGCAGTTATCAATTCAATAGAAGTTATTGAGCTATAAAGTTAATTTAAATCATGTATATAGCACATAGAATACACTAGATATTGTGGTTTATTTTTCGTTTTATAAATAATTTTTTAGCAAAAATATTTACTTGACAATACTATTACAATTATAGTATAATTATTATGTTGTTAAGACAACTTAAAGGTAGGTATACATGGTGAATTTAGGTTTGCTATGTGTAAGCGGTCCTATAACTGCAATTTTATCTATTGTTATGCTCGCAGTCGGCATAGGTGTAGGTTGTGGCATTTATGCGGTAGTTACTTATAAAAAATCTAAATCAAATAATAATAAAGCAGATAAGATATTGCAAGACGCTTACGCACAAGCAGAAAAAATTAAAAATGAACAAGTGGCACAAACCACAAAAGAAATTAACATTTTAAAATCAACTTTTGAACAAGAAAACAAAGAACGTCGCGAAGAATCTAAAAGAAGTGAAGAACGTTTATATGCACGTGAAGAGCTTTTAAATAAAAGGGAAACTTCCTTAGATAAAAAGTTGGACGAGCTAGAACAATCCAAACAAAAAGTTCAAAATCAAATTCAAGCACTTGCATCTAAAGAAAATGCACTTGACGAAATGCAAGAAAGCATTGTTAAAGAACTAGAAAAAGTTAGTGGTATGACAAAAGAAGAGGCTAAAAATGTCATTATAGACCGCTACACAGAAGAAGCTAAAATTGATGCGGTGAAACTAGCAAAAGAAATTGAAGATAAAGCAAAAGAAGAAGCTGATAAAAAGGCTAAAAATATAATAACTCTTGCAATTCAAAAGTGTGCGGCAGATACTACAAGTGAAGTTACAACAAGCGTTGTGGCTTTACCTAGTGAAGAAATGAAAGGTAGGATAATTGGTCGTGAAGGACGTAATATTCGTGCGTTAGAGGCTGCTACAGGTGTAGATTTTATTGTAGATGATACTCCAGAAGCAATAACACTTTCTGGGTTTGACCCGGTTAGAAGGGAAGTTGCTCGTATAGCATTAGAAAAATTAATAATGGATGGACGAATTCATCCAACACGTATTGAAGAATTAGTGCAAAAGGCACAAAAAGATGTAGATGAAACAATTAAAGAAGCTGGCGAAAACGCATGCTTTGATGCCGATATACATAATCTACATCCTGAAATTATAAAAGTATTAGGTAGATTAAAATATAGAACAAGTTATGGTCAAAATGTATTAAATCACTCTTTAGAAGTTTCATTTATTGCAGGAATGTTGGCTGCTGAAGTTGGTGCAAATGAAAAAGTTGCTCGTCGTGGTGGCTTATTGCATGACCTTGGTAAGGCTGTAGATCATGAAGTAGAAGGAACGCACGTTTCTATTGGTGTAGAATTAGCACGTAAATATAAAGAGAGCGAGGCTGTTATTCATTGTATTGAAGCTCACCACAACGATGTTGAACCTCGCACATTAGAAGCTGTAATAGTTCAGGCTGCAGACGCAATTTCTAGTGCACGTCCAGGTGCAAGAAGAGAGTCTATAGAGAATTATATTAAACGTCTGCAAGATTTGGAAAATATCGCCAATGGATTTAATGGCGTAGATAAAACCTATGCAATTCAAGCTGGCCGTGAAATTCGTGTAATGGTTAAACCTGAACAAATTACAGATGAAGAAGCACAAGTTCTAGCACATGATATTGCTAAAGAAATTGAAGCAAAACTAGAATATCCAGGGCATATAAAGGTTAACGTTATTAGAGAATCTCGTTTTAGTGATACAGCAAAATAAATATAAACATGTTGCAATTTGCAACATGTTTTTTATTTGCTGTGGTTATTACAAGGTGTAAATTTTACGGTAAACAAAATTATTTTATATTAATAATTTACTTTTTAATTTTAAAATTAAATATACATTATTTTAATATAAATTGTACTAAAAATCAATTGATAATTTATTGACAAAACTATTAAGATTTTGTATACTAAAATGTATAG
>CANDFN010000097.1 GCA_947384015.1 uncultured Clostridia bacterium
CCCAAAATCACTAGTATAATAATTGACAAAAATTTAACTAGCATAAATTACAACTCTTTTACAAATTGCAATACGCTCACACACATTTACTTTAAAGGCTTGCAAGAAGAGTGGAGCAATGTTAGTGGAAGAAACTATTTGCCAGCTACTGCAAATGTCTACTTTTATACCGAAGGTTGTATACATGAAGATGGATTGTGGAGATTTGTGGATGGAAAACCTTCTACAGAATTAACTATAGAATGGATTACTGATAAAGAACCAACTTATGAAGAAGCGGGTCAAAGACATGGTACATGTTCTGTATGCGGAGAAGTTACCGAAGAAATACCAAAACTAGAACATTATATAATAACAAACGATGCAACAAACCCATGGACAGAAACCGAAGGGTTGCTAACCTCTGGTGGTAAAGGTGTTAATAATGCAGTTTCAACATACACAATCACTACAGATGCTGCAATTAATGTTACTTTTGAATACAAGGTTTCTAGTGAAAAATATTGTGATAAACTTACAATAAAAAAAGGAACAGAAGTTTTGGTTAATGGTATTTCTGGTTCTACAGAATATCAAGCATTAACAGTAACTTTACAAGCTGGCGAAGTTTTAACATTTACCTATAGCAAAGATGGTAGTGGTAATACAGGAGATGACTGTGCTTATATTAAAGATTTAACAATAACTGTAGTAGAATAAAAATCAAATAAAAATCATCGCAAATGCGGTGATTTTTTGTTGGTTTTGTAAAATAGGGGTTTTGTAAGTAAAAATAGCTTAAAAACAGGGTGGTTTTTTGGCGAAATTGGGCTAATTTGGCTAAATTATTTTTATTTGTAAAAAATTTAAAAAAATTATAAAAAAGTATTGACATAAATTGAAGATTATGTTAAAATAACTTAACATGAAGAATACGCCCTAATGTAAATTGCCTGTATGCATTATGTGGCTAATTTTAGTTGAATAAGGAGTTAAATTAATGGATTCAACACTCAACATCAAAAAGTTAAAACAAGGCAAGGCTGAACGCTACAGTTTTGCAAAAATCCCAGTCCCATATGTGATACCAGACTGGCTAACCGATGTAAAGGAGAGTTATAATCATTTCCTAGAAGTTGGTATTGGTGAGGTTTTGAATGAATACAACCCTATCATAGACTACTCTAACAAAGCAGAGTTGTCTTTTTTGGGTTATAGTATAGACAAAAACCCTAAATACACTTGGGCGGAGTGTAAACGTAAACAAACAAGCTATACAGTTCCTTTAAAAGTGAACGTTCGTTTGTTAGTTAAGGAAACCGGACAAATTATAGACCAAGAAGTGTTCTTGGGCGATATACCATACATGAGCAATGATGGTGGTTTTATTTGCAACGGTGTTGAACGTGTTGTTTTAAACCAAATTATTAAATCTCCTGGTGCTATATTTGAAGGCGCTTTAAATAAATATGGTAGAATGGACTATTCTGGTTCTATTCAACCACGTCATGGTATGTGGATTCAAACCGAACAAGTAAGTGGGGATGCACTTCGTGTTACAGTAGAACGCAAGTTTAAAATGAGCCTTGGCGTTTTCTTAAAATGTTTTGGTTACACTAACGAGGAATTGTTAGACATTTTTGCAAATCATCCATTTATTGTAAACACTTTAGATAAAGAACCTCAAACCACTCAAGAGGAAGCTTTAATTGAATTTGGACGCAGAACTCGTCCAGGTGAAATTCCTAACCCAGAAAATACTTTATCTTATATTAATGACCGTTTCTTTAACATTCAACAATATAGTTTAGATAAAGCTGGTAGATTTAAAATTAACAAAAAATTATCTCTTGCAAACCGTATTATGAACCGCATTGCAGCTGAAGATGTTAAAGCTGGCAAAAAGGTTTATGTTACAGCAGGCGAATTGATTACAGAAGAAATTGCAACAGCTATTCAAAATGCTGGTATTAACCATGTAGACATTATTGTTGGTGACAAAAATGTTAGAGTGGTAGGTAACAACCGCGTTAATTTAAAAGCTTATGCAAAAATCAACCCAGAAGAAGTTGGAATTACAGAACTTGTTTATAAACCTCTTTTAGACGAAATTATGAAAGAGTTTAAAGGTGACGAATTAAAAGACGCTATTGCACAAAATGCACACAAGTTAGAAGATTTCCAAATTACTTTAGACGATATTATTGCAACAGTAAGCTATCACTTAAACCTAATTGATGGTATTGGACAAACTGATGAAGTGGACAACCTTACTATCCGCCGTGTTGCAAGATGTGGCGAATTATTAAAGGATGAATTCCGCCGTGGTATGACAAAACTTCAAACTCAAGTTCGTGAAAGTTTACAAAGCCGTGATTTAACAGATATTACTCCAAGTCAAATTGTTAATGCTAAACAAATTAACAAAGCATTTAAAGAATTTATGGCAACAAGCCAATTAAGTGCTTTAATGGACCAAATTAACCCAGCAGCAAGTTTAAGACATAAACGTCGTTTATCTTCTGCAGGCCCTGGTGGTTTAAAGAAAGAACGTGCATCAGTAGAAGCACGTGATATTAACGCTTCTCACTACGGACGTGTGTGCGTAGCAGAATCTCCAGAAGGTCAATCAATCGGTTTGATGACAAGTCCAACAGCATATGCACGTATTAACATGTATGGCTTTATGGAAACTCCTTACCGTAAGGTAGACCCTAAAACAAGAAAAATTGGCAATGATGTTGTATTTATGATGGCTGATGAAGAATTTGGTCATTATATTGCACAAGCAACAATCCCTCTAAATGAAGACGGCACTATAAAAGCTGGCTTTGTAGATTGTAGACATAATGGTCAAACAGACTTTGTTGATAGCTCACTAATTGATTATGTGGATTTAAGCCCACGTCAATTGTTATCAGTAGGTGCAGGTCTTATTCCGTTTGTAGAAAATATCCCAGGTAACCGTGCGTTGATGGGTTCTAACATGCAGGCACAAGCTGTTCCACTAATTAAAACCGACAGCCCTATTGTAGGAACTGGTATTGAACATAAAGTTGCAGTAGACTCTGGTGCTATGATACTAGCAGAACAAGACGGTGTTGTAGACTATGTTAGTGCAGACTATATTACAATGAAATACGCTGATGGAAGCGTAATTAAACATAAATTGCGTAAATTTGAACGCACAAATGAAAAAGCTTGCTTTAACCAAAAACCTATTGTTAAAAAGGGTGAAAAGGTTAAAAAGGGTGATGTTTTAGCTGACGGTGCTTCTACCGATAAAGGTGAATTGGCA
>CANDFN010000098.1 GCA_947384015.1 uncultured Clostridia bacterium
CCCCCCCCAACCCCCCCCCCCCCCACCCCCCCCAAAAAAAACCCACACGACACTCTTTCCCTACACGACGCTCTTCCGATCTATACTACACCTAAATTATAATCCACACAAATGAGTAGCCAACAATTAAAGCAGAAATTATTAAGGTTAAAATTATAAACAAATTTTCTTTAGCCTTTTTATTTTGTTTTAATAAGAAAATAATTCCTAACCCAGCATTAACCATTAAGCCGGCAAGCAGTGCACCAAACCTTAACCCTCCAATTATGTAGAGTTCTGTTAGCACAACACTAGAAGCACAATTTGGTATAAACCCTATAATTACAGCCAACAATGGTTGCAAATATGCATTTTGAGACAAGAATGCAAAAAGACGTTCTTCCCCAATCCAAATATTAGTAATACAACCAAATATAAAACTAATTAATATTATAAAGCCATATATCTTTAAACTGTGTAAAAGAGGATGCACCCAGTCAAACTTTTTTGTTTCCACATGATGATGACAACAACCATCGTGGATTCCTATTGTTTTTACTTCTTCAATTTTATGTTGTAGCTCATGAACTTTGTTATGTTCATCATGCTTATGAATGTTATGCTCTTTATCATGTTCTTCGGCATCAACTTTTTGCGTAGTTGTAGCGAATTTTAGTTTGCTTTTAAATATAACTTTAAACAATGCGCTAGCAATAAAGCCAATTGCAATGGCTAAAATAATTTTTGCTAAAATTAAAACAAATAGCGATTTATAACTTTCTGGATGTGCAATTAAAATAGGAATAGCCTCATCACTTGTTGCAATAAAAACCGCAAGCAGAGTGCCAACTGAGACCGCCCCACGAGAGAACAAATCTGCCGACACAACAGAGAACCCGCATTGCGGAATAGAACCAATCATAGCACCAACCACAGGGCCAGACTTACCTTTTAAAAGTTTATTATTTTGTAATTTAGTTGCATATTTATACTCTATAAACTCTATTAAAAAATAAACCGCCAAAATTATTGGTAACACCCAGCGGGCATCCTTTAATGCGTCTAAAAAAACATCCCAGTATTGTAACAACACTTTCTTCATACTTCACTTAACCTATAAAACCACATGAATAGCATACACTAAATATTACTACCACTATTATAAACAATAAAATCCACTTAATAAATTTCATACAAAAATATTAACACAAAACAAATCAAATATCAATCATTTTTATTTTTTATTTAAGCTTTTTATGTAAATATTGTTGACATCACCCCCCCCCGTCCATGTTATGCTTTTTGAAAGATTTTACATGGGAGGTTTTAACAAGATGAGGTTTTGTCGTATTTCTGTAGCAATTTTAATGTATCTCTCCATAATTGGAACTGGATTATTTGCATTAGTTGGCATTGTGCTAATGATAGGCAACCTTTTATTTTGGCAATATCTTTTGATTCTTTTAGTTTGTATTATGGAAACTGCAACTTTAGCAGGCTTAAACATTTGCCTAGAATATGTGGAGGAACATTCTACTGATACCAACGACAAAAAGCCCACTAAACAAATAATTCAAGAGATAAAACCAGAAGCCACAACAGAAAATATTGATTACTGCAAAAAATGTGGGTATCAACTTTTCCCTGAAGATAGCGAATGTCCAATTTGTAAAACAAAAAGAGTTAAATAAATCTACAACAGAAACAAGCAATAATTGCACATGCCACATTACATATAAGCGCTATTGGTATAGTAAGTAGTGTTTTTTTAACATTTGTGGAAGCAAAGTAAATTGAGCTAACATAAAATATTGTATCGCTACTGCCCATTATAACACTTGCACATTTACCAACATAGCTATCTACCCCATAAGTTGCAAAAATATCTCGCAACAACACATATGCGGCGTTTGAACTAAACGGACGTATTAATGTTAGTTCGCACACTTCGGTTGGAATACCTAAAACCCTAAAAAGTGGCGAAAGAAATTTACACAAATAACCACTAAGACCACTATTTCTAAACAGTTCTACTGCAACAAACATGGCAATAATAAAAGGCATTAAAGATGCCATTAAAGGCAATGCTCCTTTTGCACCTTTTACAAAAGCAGAGTAAGCATCCACACCCTTTATAAGTGCAAAAATCATAATAAAAGCAATTAAAATTGGTATAAACAAATCAGCCATGCGTTTTTTCCTTTTTCTTAGCAGAGTGTTTTTTATAAATTGCTGCAACCAACAACACACCCAATACTGTTGGAATAAAGGTAGAAACAATGGTTGGCCAAAGAATACAACTTGGGCTAACGCTACCTGCCAATGCACGCATGCCAATTACTGTTGTTGGTAAAAGTTGTATGCCTGTAGAATTTATTACAACCAACATTATCATACCTCGTGTTGCACGCTTGTCCCCCTTATCCATGCCTTGCATAGCCTTAATTCCGTATGGGGTTGCAGCACTGCCAATGCCTATTATGTTGGACGCGATATTTAAACAAATGTTTTTATTTGTTTCTTCATCGGTTTTGCCAAATATGTATTGAACTGGCTTGGACAATATTTTAGATAATTTGTGGCTTAGTTTACAATCGTCCATAACTTGCATCAAACCCATCCAAACAGCGTAAATACCAATAAACTCAATACACATGGTAATACCCATTTTTGCAGCTTCCATCATTGTTCCTACCACACTGCCAGGTGAGAATATAGCAAGCATGGTTAAAGATGAGATAATCATTATTATCCAAATTTTACTCATAACTAAATGTATGCAAATGCGCGTAAAAAAATATTTAAATCTTTTTTATTTTTCTTTTTTAGCAAAAAAACAAAATCAAGTTAATAAAAAAATCCGTTACCATTTACAATTTGTAACGAATTTTTTTGTAATTTGTTTTTTGTTTCTAATTATAAATTAATCTATACCTTTCATTGTAAGTGAAATACGTTTTTTTGTAAGGTCTACAGACATAACTTTTACCTTAACCCTTTCCCCTACTTTTAAAACGTCACTTGGATGAGAAACAAAACTATCGCTAATTTGAGAAATGTGAACAAGCCCATCTTGATGCACGCCAATATCTACAAAAGCCCCAAAGTCTATAACATTTCTAACAGTTCCGTCTAAAACCATATCTGGTTTAAGATCTTCCATAGACAAAATATCACTTCTAAGTTCTGGCAATGGCATATCTTCACGAATATCTCTACC
>CANDFN010000099.1 GCA_947384015.1 uncultured Clostridia bacterium
ACCAGCTAACCAGTCTGGAGGGCAAACAATGCCGTTACGTCCAGGATTTGCAAACGCAGCACCTGCAGCGATGTAACAATCGCCAATTGCCATAATTGGGACGGTTGATGAAGTTAAACCATTTCCTTGAACTCGGGTAGATACTTGCGATATTTTATCCCATAGAACGGCGCCATCGGTGCAGTCTTGATAAGTAAAATCTCTTAAATACTTTCCGCCAGAAGCTGTATGTTTTGTTGTTGTAAAACGAAGAGCCTGGTCGTAAATTTCTAAATCAAAATATGGGGCAGAAGATGCTTTGTTTAATTCATATTCTTCTTGGGTTGTTGCACCCAAAATGAAGTGTTGATATTTTACGGCACCAGAAATAGTTACCGAAAAGTTTCTTGCCACATTGTTGCTTAAAGGTCTAACATAAATAGGTCCGCCCAAGAAAGAGCCAACATATGCAGTTGTGCTTCTTATATTATAAGAGCTTAGAATGTCTGTCATACGGTTTAGCCCGTTACCTTTAACACCATTGCCAGTATCTTCCATTGAAACTTGCTGGTCTAGATTATAATTTTGACCAATATAAACACGTAAGGTTCCGCCAATGGCAGCAAGATCTTCTGCTGAAATTTCAATTTTTACAACTTCGCCTGCTGGTGCATATAATCCAGTAATTTGATTTGATGCCATTCCTGCACGAGATATGTAAGTTAGCGTTTTTACAACAGCAGGTTCATCATCGGAAACATCTCCACCATACATTCCAACAGCAGATGTATGTTTGTATAATTTTTTAAGTTCTCCAACGGCAGGTGTTGTTGCTGGATTGTTAAAAGTGTATTTGTTACGTTCTGTATTGCTAGGATTCCAAGCAAAGTTATATGCAATATTGCCCTCATCATTAATCAAGTTGTTTTCGCTGTCTAATTTATAGCGAATGTTGTTTACAGTTTTTATTAAATAGCCATTTTCGTCAATTGCATCAAATAGGTTTAAAGAGTGCCAAGTGGGTGATGGTGTAAGGGCTCTACTTTCTTGTCTTAGTGCTAGTAAAAGTTCTTGAGTATGAGCAATACCTCGTCCCCATGTTGGGTAGGCTGTTGCTCCAAAAGTTTCGCGTTCATCTTTTGTTTCTGTTGGGACGGTGCGAGGATAGTCAAGGTCTATATAATCCGCAGTTTGAGTGGCTTTTGATGTTCCCATTTCATAGCCATTGGTAACAGCGGTAGATTTTTCTCCTTCCCAATTACTATCATCAACGACAGTTGGACGGAAGTTTGCATCGTCGTCAAAACGAGAGTAATTATAATTATATGGGTCTATTAAGTTAGGATTTGTTTTAAGGGCTCTACATAAAATTGCAACAGCGCCAAGAAATAAAGCTGTTACTAGAAAAGCACATATAATCCTTATTGGTAAATTTAGTTTTTTCATAATTGCTCCTTATTTAAATTATAGCATAAATAAAAATTTTTTGTATATAAATATAGTTTGATTTTACATTAAAAAATATTATAATTGTATTATGAAAATTAAAATTGTTGTAGACAAACGCACATTAGTTATGGAGGTTTTGTTAAAGCTTACAAATTATTTTACGCGATACTCAAATTTAAATGTCGGTTTTAACTTTCAATTTAACAAAGATGTGGAAAACTATTTTGAAAAATATAAAAATCATAAAGCCATTAAAATGTTACAAAAGATTATAGATAACACAAATTTTTGTTATGGTGCGCCAATATCGTTGGCTTTAAAACTTAATGAGGATTTTACTTATGATGCAAATAAACTTAAAGAATATATATTAGAAGATCAATTAAAAAAAGACAAAGGATTGTTAGAATTTTTGTTAGAAACTAAAAACTTTGTTGAGGATACGAATTTTAAAGAATTTTATAACCAACACAAAAATCAGTTTAATGAGTGGATTAAATCTGTAAAAGATAGAACTGATGATAATTTAATTGATTATTTAAACGCTTTTTATAAAGAAGATTTAAAAAAGAAATATATAATAAACCTATTACCATTGCAAACAAATGCAAATTATGGGTCTAGGATAGGGAATAGAAGTTATTGCAACCTTGGTGTAAAAATTGGTAAAGACGGTAAGGTTTACTTTTTAGGCGAATATCAGGCTTGGCTATTGCATCATGAATTTTCACATCCTATAATAAATCCACTAACTGATAAATATTTTGATTATAATAAGATGCCAAAATTGCCAGCTGAGGTTATAACTATTTTAATAAATTCTGCTTATGGAGAAGGTTGCACTTATGTAAAAGAACAGGTTGTGCGAGCTACAGATATAATATATGGAAAACATATTTGGGGTAGGAAAATAAGCGAAGAAGAACGAATAAAAAAAGAGGCAGCCCTTGGATTTATTCACACTAGACGTGTTTTAAAAGCTTTAAAAAAATATCAAAAGCAAAACGAACCGATGAGCACTTATTACCCCAAAATTTTAGAAGAGTTTTATAAACCGCTAACCGAAAAAGATTATGATGTAAGTTTATTAAAAAAGTAAAAGCACCGCATTTTGCGATGCTTTTTAATTATATTAAAATTTATCTTTTTCTAGGTTTAAAAGATATTAATAAGCAAAATGTTTTGCAGAATAGCGCTCTACAAAACTTTTATGTGTTATGTAACTTAATCCACCATTTATATTTTTATAATATTACACTATTTATGTTTTCCATATAACTCTTTAATAATACTACTAAATTATTATAATAAATGTAACATAGAGATACAAATAGTTTTTCGTTTTACAATATTTATGGCCTTTTAAAAAAGTTAAATTGCACGCCACCATATATTCGTTTATCATACTCAACTAAAATGCGGTTGTCTACATTAACAATCTCGCTAGGGTCATGCTGAGTTATAACAATTCCATCCTCTGATAATAAGTGTATGTTTTTGCATAGTGCAGTCATTGCATCTTGGCACAT
>CANDFN010000100.1 GCA_947384015.1 uncultured Clostridia bacterium
CAATAGAAAGTGCATATGTTTATAAAAACTTAACATCTACAGATGCTTTAGGTTACTTAGGGAAAAATGCAACAGAGATACGCGTGCTTACTAGCATAGATGATGGCTCTAACACATTCCTAACAACAAACTTCCCATACACTTACACAGACGGAGAATATAGGGTTTATACAAAGGATGAAACTAAAGTAAAATACACAGTAAGCTTTGCAAGTAATAACACAGGTTACGGAACAGTTTCTACAACTAGCATAAGTGTGCCAAATGGAACAACTGTTGCGGTTAATGGCAACAGATTAACAATAAATGGGCAAACTATAACGGCAACAGCAGCAAGTTCAACCGCACGATATACTTACAACTTTAGCGGTTGGAGTGTAACAAATGGCGCAACCATAACATCAAACACAACAATAACCGCAAACTTTACCCGTAGCACAAGAAGTTACACAGTAACCATAGCAAGTAACAACACAAGTTATGGAACGGTATCTACAAGCAGTATAAGTGTGCCATATGGGTCGTCCATTTCAGTAAGTGGAAATACAATAACCATAAATGGAACAACCATAACAGCCACCGCAGCAAGTTCTACCTCAAGTTATAGTTACTCCTTTAGCGGTTGGGATAATGCAACCGGCACAATAACCGGCACAAGAACAATAACAGCCAACTTTACAAGAACATCGCTAGGCGGTGGCTCTGGAACAGGTTCTGGTGGTATAACAGGCTCTGAGGATGGGGCTGGTGAAATCCTTGATGATTATGGAGTAGATGAAACTACAGGAATTATATATGGAATGATTCAAACTCATTTGGGTGCGAACTTTGGCATAATAGGCTACGACTCAAACTATGCAGATCACGAGGTGACTTCAATGGTGATTCCTAGTGAATACAATGGAGATCCTGTTGAAGCAATTTCTAATGAAGCGTTTTCAGGTTGTTCATTTGCTTCAATAACGATACCATCTACTGTAAAATATATAGGACATAATGCGTTTGAGGGAAGTTTATTAGGAAGAATTGTATTTAATGGTTGGGGAGAATATACTGAATTTTATTTTGATTTATTAAACGAAAATGTATTATTTGTTGCTGATGATGCCTTTACAAATTGTTATGATCTGAAAGAAATAGAACTTGGTAAGATTGTTATGAGTTTGGAAGATTATAATAATGCAGAATATGGTCGTGGACTTTCAAACAATTTTGGAGAAGCTAACAGTGGCAACGGGGTATTACTTACTGTAACTAGCCCTGCAGTTTATAGCTGGTTTGAAACAGTTGGTAGTTATTATAATGGTTATGGTAATTTGGAATCGTGGAATGAGTTCTACTACTCAATTAAGTGGAATATTTTGGTGGAAAACTATGTAATAAATGAGATAGCACCAGATGGAAAAGATGCTTTTATAGGCGGAGAACATGATTTAAACAGCATGAAAGAAGCTATTAATATTTCTACAGATGGATATATGGATGCTGTGAGAGGTGTTGTTTATTTGTCGTCAGGTAGCACATATCAAGATATAATATTTAATTACGAGTATGTGGGTGCCTTTGAAAGCGAAGCCGGATTAACTATTTTAGAGTGTAACGGTTTAGTTATTACAAGTGTTGATTTAGGTTCTAATACAAAATTGTATATCCCAGACATTTTGGAAGGAGAAAGAGTTGTTGGTATAAACCTTGGTGGTGGATTAGGAGACTCATTATATGCAATAGAATTAAGTGATAATATACAATTTATAGGTAATAGATGCTTTGAATCTTGCACCAACTTAACATATATAAAAATACCTAACAAGGTTGAATATATAGGAGACAATGCTTTTTATGGGTGCGGAGATTTAACAGTGCATTTCCAAAATGGTTTTGATTATGAAGGTGCTTATAATAATCGTGAAGATCCATTTGGCGCGTGGGGTAGATATTTTGGAGCTCACGCCTTTATAACTGAAGGCCATTTGACTATAGAAATATATATGTATGAATATCTTGAAATTCAGCATGGTATGTTTGGTGAATATGGTTTTATAATTGACCGAGGGGCTTTTGACGAGGGATTAATAACATTTGTGCCTTATGAAAATGATGAATCTTATCAATAATAAACCAAAGTAAATTAATAAACAAAACAAATAAAAAAACTACGGTCAACCCGTAGTTTTTTTGTTTTTGATTTTATATATTGCTAGTAATAAAAAGTGATTGTTTTTATAATTTTATAAGATGAAAATATGGAGATTGATTTTTTACCAACAAACAGCGCACAAAAAAACCACCAATTAGGTGGCTTTTTATTATTTTGCTGTGTTGTAGTTAACTTTAATGCTAGGGCCCATTGTTGTTGCAACATAAACAGATTTTAAATATGTTCCTTTTGCAGCAGCTGGTTTAGCTTTTATAATTGCATCCATAACTGTGGTTAAGTTTGTATACAATCTATCTGCACCAAAGCTTACTTTACCAACGCGCACGTGTATGATGTTTTGTTTGTCTAAGCGGTATTCAACTTTACCAGCTTTAACATCTTTAATAGCTTTAGTAACGTCCATTGTTACAGTGCCAGATTTAGGGTTTGGCATTAAGCCTTTTGGTCCTAAAATTCTTGCGCAACGGCCAAGTGCACCCATCATATCTGGGGTAGTGATACAGACATCAAAGTCTAACCAACTTCCAGACATAATTTTTGCAATTATTTCATCGTCTCCAACTATATCAGCGCCAGCCTTTTTAGCTTCTTCAGCTTTATCGCCTTTAGCAATAACTAAAACGCGAACAGTTTTACCTGTGCCTTCTGGTAGCACTACTACGCCACGAACTTGTTGATCTGCATTACGAGATCGGAAGAGCACACGTCTGAACTCCAGTCACCATAATACATCTCG
>CANDFN010000101.1 GCA_947384015.1 uncultured Clostridia bacterium
CTCCATCCAAATGGTCAGCTTCGTGACAAACACAAACCGCAGTCCAATCTTCACAAGTATAAGTAAATTTATTTGCGTGCCTATCATACGCAGTTACAGTAACTGTAAAAGGGCGCTTTACATAATCGTATCTGCCTTTTACACTTAAACATCCTTCTTGCTTATATTGTTCCCCTGTTTGCTTTGTTATAACAGGATTAATAAACTCCATATTAACATTATTAATATTTATAATAAATACTCTTTTTAAAACACCTACTTGAACAGCACTTAAACCAGAACCATTTACTGCATCTAAAGTTTCATGCATATCATCTAATAATTCCCATAAATTTTCATCAAACCTATTTACAGGTTTACTTTTTTTTCTTAAAAAGTTGTCTGAATATGGGACAATTTCTCTTATCGCCATTTTATCACCTCAAATTATTTGGATTTAGTTCAACAAAAATTGAAACATCTTTCTCTATTATATCACTAATTTTATAAAAATCGCAAGTTATTTTATCGTCCGGAACATATCTTGATAAAATTTGATACCTAAAATTCTTCTTTATACGTTTTACAGGAGAAGGCATTGCTTGTAAAAATAAAATCTTATTACCATATTTTTCTTTTAGTTCTTGTGCTTTATCAAATAATTTTTTAGTTACAGACACCGCCTTCTCGCTGCTTTGGCTTGAAATTAAAATGCGTAAAATCATACTGTAAGGCGGGAACTGTGTTGTTTTGCGCAAATTTAATTCTTTTTCAAAAAAGCCATTATAGTTGTAACTGCTTGCAAACCTATAAACATAGTGTTTTGGCGCATATGTTTGTAAAACAACATAGCCGTCGTTAGTTTTACGCCCAGCCCTTCCTGCCACTTGTGTTACTAATTGAAACGTTCTTTCATTAGCCTTGTAATCGCTATTATACAAACTTACATCGGCATCTAATATTCCAACAAAAGACACATTTGGATAATCATGCCCTTTTGCAATCATTTGAGTTCCAACCAAAATACTTGGACTTGTATTTGAAAACTGAGCCAAGATGTTTTTGTGCCCGTTTTTGCCACGTGTTGTGTCATTATCATACCTATAAATTGGCACATTAGGGAAAAGCTCTTGTAAATCTTTACAAACATGTTCTGTGCCTAATGCCCCATACTTTATACTTGTGCTATTACAATTAGGGCAATTTGTTAAAGCCCTATATCTTTTACCGCAGAAATGGCATTTTAGTTCGTTATCTTCCTTATGATATACTAAACTCACTTCGCAATCGTCACATTTGGCACGATAACCACACTCTTTACACATTACAAAGGAAGCAAAACCTCGTCTATTTATAAACAATATGGCTTGTTTTTTGTTATTAACGCATTCTTCTAATTTATTTAAAAGTTTTCTGCTATACGGAGTTACATTACCATCCAAAACCTCATTTAGCATGTCTATAATTTCTATTTTGGGCATTTCTAAGCCATTAATACGCTCTGGTAAACTGATAAGAGAATACTCTCCTTCCTTAGCCTTTAAAAAACTATCTAAACTTGGTGTTGCACTGCCTAAAATAAGAGGACATTTATTATATCTAGCACGCCACTGAGCAACCTCATGAGTAACATATCTTGGATTATTTTCACTTATATAAGAACTATCATGTTCTTCATCTATAATAATAGCACCAACATTCTCTATTGGAGCAAAAATTGCAGACCGTGCACCCAACACTACAGTTGCCTCTCCATTAAAAATTCTGTTCCATTCGTCAAAGCGTTCGCCTTCGGTTAATCCGCTATGAAGAACTGCAACCTTGCCTGGAAATCTGCTATTAAATCTTTGCATCATTTGAGGAGTAAGAGATATTTCTGGAACCAGCATAATTGCAGTTTTACCCTGTGCTAAAGCATTATCTATTACAGACATATAAACTTCTGTTTTACCACTACCTGTAACGCCTTGTATCAAGAATGTTTTATTTGTATTTTTTATTGTTTCTACTGCATCTTCCTGTGCAGGTGTTAAAATATTTTTTACAATTTGTATATTTTCATATTCTGGCGAGCGTAAACGCCTGCTTGCAGTTTTTAAAATTATTCCTTTTTGAATAAGTGCATTTACACTTGGTCTACCAAACATTTCTACCATAGCAGAAAAATCAGCCTCACCTTGTTCGTTTAAATAAGCAACAGCAGAAAGTTGGCTTTTAGCACGTTTGCCAATAATATTTATTGCAGTATCTAAATCTAATATTAAAGATAATGTATAGGTGTTTTGCTCCCTCTGCGTATCTAACCTAACACAACTTGGTATTGCAAGCTTTATACAGTCGGATAAACGTAAAAAAAATTTCTCCGCCATAAATTTAACGAGAGAGACTATTTCTGATTTTAATTTTGGCACATCTTCTAGATTAGATATAATAGGTTTAATTTTAGATTTATCAAATGTTGTATCTTCATTTAAACCTATTACATAACCCAAAAGTGAACGCGCGCCAAATGGAACTTTTACACGCATGCCTACTACTGTATCTGGTAGAGTTTCATAATCAAATACTCTATCTACAGCGTCATTAGATATATCTACAATAACATTTGCAAACATTGTTATTTAGAATTTGCTCCTACAACATCACCACGTAAAAGCTCATTAGCAGCATAATCTATTGCTATGTTTGCGCTACCATTTAACATAGTTGGTATTTTATTAATAAGTGTTTTTGCCCTAGCACCAACAATAGCAGCAACAGCATAACGATTGCCTGCAACATTAACCAATAAATCAATAGGTGGTTCAAATAACATAAAATCTCTCCTTAAATTTAATATATTATAACTAAAAATATGCTTCATGTCAAGCATATTTAAAGTTTTATTTTGTTATC
>CANDFN010000102.1 GCA_947384015.1 uncultured Clostridia bacterium
TCGCGCACAAGTTTATTAAGTTTTTTATTATCAAAAATGCTTTCTTCAATATGTTTCGCTAAACTATAGTCAGCAATAACATTGCAGTCATGCAAAGTCTTTTTTGTTAGAGCTGTTGCTAAATATGTTTGTTCTTTATTAAACTTCATTAGGTATACATTTGGTATGTTCATGTCATCTAATACACTTGATGCAGTATTACAGGCTACAATAATAATGTCTACTTCATGATTTTTTAAAACTTCAATTATTTCTAATAATCTTTCTTTAAGCTGAATTTTAGTCATATTTCCATATGGCATATTTAAGTTATCGGCAAAATAAATATAATTCCCAGCATTAAAGCGAGAAATTAATTGATTTAAAACAGAAATTCCGCCTATACCACTATCTATTATTCCTATGGTTGGTTTAAGTTTATTAAGCATATATATTATTTATGAATTTATAAAAATATTGTGTTAAAGCCTTGCATTTTTTGTTTTTGTTTGTTATAATAAAGAATATGGAGGTCAAAAATGGCTAATATCAAATCGGCTAAGAAACGCATTGAGGTTACAGATAGACAAACAATGGAAAACAAATCTTACAAAAGTAAAATTGCTACTTATATAAAAAAATATAAGGTTGCCGTTGATAACGATGATAAAGATGCTGCTAAACTTTTAAGTGAAGTTTTCTCTTTAATAGATTCTGCTGTATCTAAAAACATCTTACAAAAGGCAACAGCAAACAGAAAAAAAGCAAGAATCAGTGCCTACAAAAAACAAGCATAATTTTAGCCTTCGTAAGAAGGTTTTTTTATGCCTGTTTTTAAATTAAATTTATAACGCCCGCATTAGTTTTAAGCCACTTTGTATATTCTTTGTAGTTTGGCAAAATAGAACGAACTAAATTATAAAAGTTTGCAGAGTGGTTTTTTATTTTTGTGTGACACAATTCGTGTATAACAATATAGTCAACAACAAAAGTTGGACACAACATTAACCTATAAGTAAAGTTTAAAGAATTTTTATAACTACAAGAACCCCAATTTGTATGTGCAGAAGATATTCTAATTGAGGTGTAGTTAAAATTATTCTTTTGCGCTAATTCCTCTACCCTTTTAGTTAAATATATTTTTGCTAAAATTTTTAGGTGATTGATTAGTTTCGGTTTACTTTCTCTTGCTGGTATTGAAATATAATCGCCATCTATAAATATTTTATTTATTGATGCGAGTTTAATAGTGAACATCTTCCCTAATATTGGCAATTGTTCACCGTCCGTTACTGTTAAGGGTTTTATTATACTTTTTCGTTCATTTAATTTTTTATTAATCCAGTTTTCTTTTTTTATTATAAAATCAAAAATTTCCTTATTGCTAATTTTCAATGGTGCACGAACAATAAGGTTTCCATCTCTGTCTATAATTAGAGTTAAATATTTTCGCCTAGTGCGAATAATTTTTGGTTCTATCATAATTAAAATATAAGCTCATATAAGGCATTAATTGGCGTAATCTTCCCGGACTTAATTTTGTAATCTAAATCAATATATTTTTGGTATAATCCTATATAGAATTTCACTCCATTTTTTGCTATGCATTGACGAGACATTTTTACAGCATAAGGTTTTAACCCTAGCACTTGCCCAACTTCTTCATCATTTTTATCTACAGCAACATATTGCATTCTGCGGAAATATTTGCCAAGATAGGAAAATATTTCTCCGGCAGTTAAAGTTTTTGTCATAGAATTAATTATCTGTTGGTATTTAGAATAATTTTTTTCATCTATTGCAGACGTTAACATATACGAAACATATTCAGTTGAATTAGAAACTAAATTCATTACATCGTTTAATTCAACAACAGATTTATCATGACAATATGCAGATATTTTATTTAGTTCGTTAGAGATTTTACTCATATCTCCACCAGTTGCTTCAATTAAATAATCTAAAGCTTGTTCCATAATGTTTAAACCGGTATTTTTTAAATAATTAAGCACATAGCGGTTAATGTCTGCTTTATCTAACTTAGTGCAATCAATTTCTTCTCCAACCTTTAATTTGTCTGCATTGATAGTTAATAAAACTGTGCTTTCATCAAACTTAAATTGATTTATTGTTTTTACTGCTTCAGCGTTAGGTTTTTCTATTACAACCACCCTATAATCGTTTGCTATAGGCAAAGTAGAAAGCGTTGCTTCAAGTTCACTTTTAGAGATTTTTTCGCCACTAATACGCACAAAATTAAACTCTTCAAAATCTTTAATGCAAGCAGTTTTTATATTATTAATTGCATTTTTTATTAAAAATAAATCGCTACCTTTTATATTGTAGACATTTTCAATTTTTTCTTTTAGATGTTTGTTTATTTCAATAATTTTCATATAAACTCCTATACAATGAAAGCAAGCATTAACCCTGTAATTGGAAGAGTTATTGCTACTTTTTCTTTTTTATTTGCCGTGCAGATTCTACCTAAAATCATAATTAGGAAGAAATATAAAACAATTAATAAATAGTTAAATTGTTTTGTGCTAAAGTTTGAATATGGTAGATTACTTATAAATATAGCTGCTAAACTTATAAAATTAAATATATAGTTTATTGGCATTAATAGATATGTTAAATAAGGTATAATTAAAGATAAAAATGCAAAACAGAATATTATTTCAAAAGCAAAAGTAAATATTGGTATCAATAATAAATTAGCAAAAATTGAAACTAAGTTTATCCTTCCAAAAAAGTATGCTTGTATAAAAATTAAAGAGATACATGTAGAACTGCAAACAGCCACAATGTCGGCAATAAACTTTGGAAGACGTAAACTTGTTAAAAATTTAGATATAGGTTTGC
>CANDFN010000103.1 GCA_947384015.1 uncultured Clostridia bacterium
GAGATGTATTATGGTGACTGGAGTTCAGACGTGTGCTCTTCCGATCTATATAACTTTTTTAGTTCTACATTTTCTAGTTTTGAAGTTTCGTCCAGTTCCTCATTTTGCAAAACTTTTTCTTCCTCACTTAAACCCAATAGCGAGCATGCTTCTAAAAGGACTTCTTTAACTTTCATTTTACCTCCTTTTTAGTAAATTTTCAATAGAAACATTAAACCTATTAAGAATGTTCGCTTGTTCTTCCTTTTCCAATAAGTTGTTACTGTTTTCCATTTCCAATATTAAATTGTTTAAATTGTTTATTTTTGTTTTGTTAACAAAATCAAGCGTGCGTGCATCTAGCGTGCTGTAAGGTAGCGTTAAGCAATAACTGCAATCTAACTGCCCACTATGATGCACTTCGTAACGTATGGTTGATGTATTAAACACTATGAAATATTTTTTATCTATAACCTTTATTCTATTTGAGATGTTATATACATCCTGCTTGATTTTTATTTTCATATTTCCCCTATTACTATTGAGCTACTATACCAGTTAACTTAGCTTGTCCATTTGGCTGGTCGCAAATTAAATCAGCATATTTAACAAGAGTTGCTGTATATGCTGGATATCCTGCTTTTTGACGTAAAATTTTTCCGCCTTCACCTTCAATCCATTCCCAATCGCAAAGTTGATGAAGGGTAAATTTGCTAGTGTCTAACATGTATAAAGTGTCATCTTCAACAAATCTATCGCTTACAATAGGAATACCATTAAAACTGATTGCTTTATATCCACCTTCTAGCACCGTAACATCAATATTACGTCTGTAAGTTGCAAGGTAATCTTGATACATTCTTTTTACCTTTGCACCGCAAGTAATAAAGTCTATATTACTGCCAGTGTTTTCTTCTAAGTGGTCAACAGCTTCTTGTAACACTGTATCACTAATGTCGTCTTGCACATTTTTTGTATATGGTGAAAGCCAACGATTGTCTGCGCGATTTAAACCATAAAGTGTTGCCGAATTTGAAAATATTGCACCAAGACCAGTAATTTCGTTATCTTTACTTCCTTGAACATAAAAATTGTCGCCAGCAGCAATTTCACTTGGGGTTGAGGTAAAGTAAACTTTTTTATCTACTCTGTCAACATAAGCAATGCGTAGAGTTTGATTTAAAGTTGTGCCTGTGTAAACATCCACAACCATACCTTCTATTAAATTTTTAACGCTTTTCATTGTTGCCACTCCATTAGAACAACTTTCTACTGTGCCAACCAAACCAGAACCGTCACCATAAAGCATACGACCTAGGTTAAATTTAGAAGAGTTTATAAGTCCTTCCATTTCTGCGTTTAACAAATCTACAAATGCACCGTTGCTATTTGCAGATGCCCTTATGGCTTTATCACTAATTTCTATTGTGCCATAAAGATTTTTTAATGTTGTTTTAAATTGAACATAATTATTTTCATTTGCGGTTGGTAGTTCACCAGTTTCGCTACCAGCACCAATGCCGCCATTTAAACCAACTGGTGCCATTTTAATAATTTGCTTGCCATAAACATCGCTTGAAGATTGTTTAATTTTTGCAAGCAATGGATTTGTTTTTGTGTTTAATTGATTACATGCAGCTGAAAGATAAGCATCTTTAAGCGCATTTTGAGCTGTAGTTAAATCTATCATTTTCTCTCCTTTAACTTAAATTTGTTTAATAATTTGTTTTGCCATTTTGCCTGCCTCTTTTATTGTGGTTGGCACATTTGGCGGAGTTAGAGGGATATTTGCAGATTTTAAGCCTATGTTAACTGGAGAGTTTTGAGTTAGTTTATTTAAATAATCCTTAATAATTTTTTGTTTTATATTTGGATTGTTATAAACAAAATTGTTCAAAAACTCATCATCTTTAATATAGTCTTCTGCCGATTTGTAATTACTTTTAATCACGTTAAGTGTTGCCTCTTGCACACTTAAGCCTGCTTGCACACTTTCTTTTATAGCGCTTTTAAAAGGTTGTGCATATTCGTATTTTGTTACAAACTCTTCAACATCCTGCTCTATTTTAGCTTGAATTGCAAGAGCCTCTTGTTCCTTATTTCTCTCGCCTTCAAGTTGAGAAAGCCTTTGGCTTTTTTTGGTAAATTCGGCTTCTAAACTGCTGTAGGCTTTTAACAAGCTTTCAGCATCCTTAAATTTACCATAATTTATGGAGCCTAAATCTTGAGGTTGTTCCATATTTTCTTCCATAATAATTTCTCCTTTATCTTTTAAATTTTTAATTAAAAAATTTTATATGTTAAAAACTTAATACAACATATAATTCTTATAAATTTTAAATATTTTTATAAAAAAACCTTAAAAATAAGGTTTTTATTAGCTTTTAAATAAATTTTCTAATACTTTTGTTGCTTTCTTTGCTTGAGAATATTCATCATGGTGCTTTATTTTATACCTTTTATTGTTCATTATAAAATTAGAGCCCGTTTGATGAAAATCAAACTCTACATCATATTTTTTACAGGTTAAATAAATATTTTTTATCCAATCAAAATTGCATTCTCTGGCATTTTCGTAAGATTCTCCTCCTACCGACACCTTATCTATTTTACCTGTAAGTAAATATTTATCTATAACCAAATTTTCCAAAATAGGTGCAACAAGTATGTATCTATGTTTTGCTGGAATGTTTATAAACAAAGGCAGACGCAAATCAGCCATTTGTTGATTTTCGCACGTTACAGCTAAAACAGATCGGAAGAGCACACGTCTGAACTCCAGTCACCATAATACATCTC